>DASZPI010000177.1:0-8472 GCA_035550355.1 Pirellulales bacterium | reverse complement strand
CAGCGCCCCGCGATCCGCATCCAGGCCAATCCCACGGCGCTGTCGGCGCTGGGGCTGAACCTTGAAGACCTGCGGCTGGCGCTGACGCAAGCCAGCGTCAACCAGGCCAAGGGGAGCTTCGACGGCACGAAGCAGGCCTATACGATCGGCGCCAACGATCAACTGCTGACCAGCGACGAGTACCGAGCGCTGGTCGTCACGTATCGCAATAACGCGCCGATCAAGCTGGCCGATGTGGCCACGGTCATCGACGGCGCCGAGAACGTCCGCCAGGCCGCATGGATGAACGACACCCCCGCGGTGGTCATGAACATCCAGCGGCAGCCGGGCGCGAACATCATCGAAGTGGTCGACAGCATCAAGGAGCTGTTGCCGCAGCTCAAGGCGTCGTTGCCGCCGAGCGTGACTGCCGAGATCCTCACCGACCGCACGGTCACCATCCGCGCCAGCGTGCACGACGTGCAACGCGAGCTGATGACCACCATTGGGCTCGTGGTGCTGGTGATCTTCATGTTTCTGCGCAACATTCCGGCGACGATCATCCCCAGCGTGGCGGTGCCGCTGTCGTTGGTCGGCACGTTCGGCGTGATGTACATGCTCGATTACAGCCTGAACAACCTCACGCTGATGGCGCTCACCATTTCGACCGGCTTCGTGGTCGACGATGCGATCGTGATGATCGAGAACATCGTGCGCTACATCGAGGAAGGCGAAGAGCCGCTCGCCGCGGCGCTCAAAGGTTCGGAGGAGATCGGCTTCACGATCGTCTCGCTGAGCGTGTCGCTGATCGCGGTGCTGATTCCGCTGTTGTTCATGGGCGATATCGTGGGCCGCCTGTTCCGCGAGTTTGCCGTCACGCTCAGCGTCACGATCCTGGTGTCGGCAATCGTGTCGCTGACGCTCACGCCGATGATGTGCGCCAAGCTATTGCGCCACAAACCGCAGGCCCAGCAGGGATATTTCTATCGCGCCAGCGAATGGGCCTTCGAAGCGGTGATTGCGGTGTACGGCAAAACGCTGGGCTGGGTGTTGCGCTGGCAGGGGCTGACGCTGGTCGTGGCAATCGCAACGCTCGTGGCGACCGTGTACCTGTACATCATCGTGCCCAAGGGGTTCTTTCCGGTGCAGGATACCGGCGTGATCCTCGGCATCAGCGAGGCGCCGCAGAGCGTGTCGTTCGCCGCGATGGCCGAGCGGCAACGCGCCCTGGGGCGCGTGATTCTCGAAGACCCGGCGGTCGAAAGCTTGTCGAGCTTCATCGGCGTCGACGGCACGAATACCACGGCCAACAGCGGCCGCATTCAGATCAATCTCAAGTCGATCGAAGATCGCCAAGCGACGGCCAGCGACATCATTCGTCGCCTGCAACCCAAGCTGGCCGAGATCGAAGGCATCACGCTGTTCATGCAGCCGGTGCAGGATTTGACGGTGGAAACTCGTGTGAGCCGCACGCAGTTTCAATACAGCCTGGAAGACCCCGACACCGACGAGTTGGCCGAGTGGGCGCCGCGCTTAGTTGCCAAGCTGCAAGCCCTGCCGCAATTGCGCGATGTGGCCAGCGACCAGCAGAACGACGGGCTGCAAGCGCGGATCGTGATCGACCGCGACACAGCATCGCGCTTGGGCGTGACGCCGCAGATGATCGACGACGCATTGTACGACGCTTTCGGTCAGCGGCAGATTTCGATCCTGTTCACGCAGTTGAATCAGTACCGCGTGGTGATGGAAGTGAAGCCGGAGTTTCGCAACCGGCTCGAAGCGCTCGACAACATTTACATTCGCTCCGACAGCGGGGGCAAGGTGCCGTTGTCGTCGTTCACTTCGATCGAGCAACGCAAAGCGCCGCTGGCGATCAACCACCAGGGGCAGTTCCCGGTGGTCACCATTTCATTCAACCTGGCCCCGGGCGTCTCGCTGGGCGAGGCGGTCGAGGCTGTGAACGCCGCCAAGGCCGAGCTCGGCATGCCGCCCAGCATCGCCGCGGCGTTCCAAGGCACCGCCGAGGCCTTTCAGGCGTCGTTGAAGAACGAGCCGCTGCTGATCCTGGCGGCGCTGGTGACGGTGTACATCGTGCTGGGCGTGTTGTACGAAAGCTACATTCATCCGATCACCATTCTCTCGACGCTGCCGTCGGCCGGCGTGGGCGCGTTGCTGGCGCTGCTGATCTGCGGCAACGACCTGAGCGTGATCGCGCTGATCGGCATCATCTTGCTGATCGGCATCGTGAAAAAGAATGCGATCATGATGATCGACTTTGCCCTCGAGGCCGAGCGCAACCAAGGCATGTCGCCCGGCGAGGCGATCTACCAGGCGTCGCTGCTGCGCTTCCGGCCGATCATGATGACCACGATGGCGGCACTGTTGGGCGGCGTGCCGTTGGCGCTGGGCACCGGCATGGGAAGCGAGCTGCGCCGGCCGTTGGGCATCACGATCATCGGCGGCCTGGTCTTCAGCCAGATTTTAACGCTGTACACCACTCCGGTGATTTACCTGGCATT
This sequence comes from Pirellulales bacterium, assembly GCA_035550355.1. Classification (GTDB taxonomy): domain Bacteria; phylum Planctomycetota; class Planctomycetia; order Pirellulales; family PNKZ01; genus DATAXP01. The sequence goes on along the minus strand of DASZPI010000177.1, from coordinate 5,974 downwards.
CGATCGCATCGGCCGCCGTTTCCGCCGCAAAGGCGCCGGGCACGGCGTGGTCGACGAGGCCACGGAATTGGAAGCGGTGTAAATCAAATGTCGAATGTCGAATGACTAAAGAATTCCTAATGACGAATGACGAGTTTGCGTCTCGTTCGTCGTTCCGTCGACATTCGTCATTAGAAATTCGTCATTCCCAACCATGAGCCTTTCCACCCCCTTCATCCACCGACCGGTCGGCACCACGCTGCTGACGATCGCCATCACCATGGCCGGAGCGTTGGGGTACTTTTTGCTGCCAGTCGCGCCGCTGCCGCAGGTCGATTTTCCCACGATCGATGTTGCCGCCGTGCTGCCCGGCGCGAGTCCCGAGACGATGGCCTCGGCCGTGGCGACGCCGCTCGAGCGGCAGTTCGGCCGCATCGCCGGCATCACCGAGATGACCAGCACCAGCTATCTCGGCGCCACGAGCATCACGCTGCAATTCGACCTGGACCGGAACATCGACGCCGCATCGCGTGACGTGCAAGCGGCAATCAACGCCGCGCGCGGACGATTGCCGGCGAACCTGCCCAGCAATCCCACGTATCGCAAGGTCAACCCGGCCGACTCGCCCGTGTTGCTGTTGTCGCTGACCAGCGACACCTACGATCGGGCGCAGTTGTACGACGCGGCCGCTACCATCTTGCAGCAAAAACTTTCGCAAGTCCGCGGCGTGGGCCAAGTGATGGTCGGCGGAGGTGCGGCGCCTGCCGTGCGCGTCGATGTCAACCCGACGGTGATGAACCATTTTGGCGTCGGGCTCGAAGACGTCCGCGCCAGTCTGGAACGCGCCAACGTCAATCGTCCCAAAGGGCAAATTGCCGACGAGCGGCGCGCGTGGTCGCTGGCGACGACCGACCAGTTGTTCCGCGCCGACGAGTACAAGCCGTTGGTCGTCGTGTATCGCAACGGCGCGCCGGTGCGCCTGGCCGATATCGCCCGCGTGACCGACGGCGTCGAAGATGTGCGCGCAATGGGCCTGGCCGATGGCAAGCCGGCGATCATGGTCATCATCTTCCGACAACCCGGCGCCAACATTATCGAAACGGTCGATCGAGTTCTCGCGCTGCTTCCGCGGCTCGAAGCGGCGATTCCCGCCGATATGAAGTTGGAGGTGGTCTCGGATCGCACCTCGGCCATTCGCGCCAGTGTGGCCGACGTGCAGTTCTCGCTGTTGCTGTCGGTGGCGCTGGTGATTCTGGTGGTGTTCGTGTTCCTGCGCAGCGTGCGCGCGACGGTCATTCCCAGTGTTGCCGTGCCGGTGTCGCTGGTCAGCACGTTCGGCGTGATGTACCTGGCAGGCTACACGCTCGACAACCTGTCGCTGATGGCGCTGACGATTGCCACGGGCTTTGTGGTCGACGATGCGATCGTGGTCATCGAGAATATTGATCGCCATTTGGAAAACGGCTTGTCGCCGCTGCACGCCGCGCTGGTCGGCGCCAAGGAGATCGGCTTCACGGTGCTGTCGATCAGCGTGTCGCTGGTCGCGGTGTTCATTCCCATTTTGTTGATGGGGGGCATCGTCGGCCGGTTGTTCCGCGAGTTCGCCGTCACGCTGTCGGTGGCGATCGGCGTGTCGATGCTGGTGTCGCTGACCACGACGCCGATGATGTGTGCCGTGTTGTTAAGGCCCGCAGCCGAGCAGCGCCGCGGGCCGCTGTATCGCGCCAGCGAATGGGTGTTCGAGTTCGTGCTGCACCTGTACGAGCGTACGCTCGCCGTGGTGCTGCGCTTTCGGATGACCACGTTGCTGGTGACGTTGGCGACGATCGGGGTGACGATCTACCTGTACGTGATCATCCCCAAAGGCTTCTTCCCGCAGCAGGATTCAGGCCGTCTGACCGGCAACCTGATCGCCGACCAGGACACGTCGTTCCAAAAGATGCAGGCCTTGCTGCGGCAATTTGCCCAAGCCGTGAGCGAAGACCCCGACGTGACCGGCGTGACCGCCTACACCGGCGGCCAGCGCAACGGCTCGGCCAACACGGCGCGCATGTTCGTCGCGCTCAACCCGCCCGACGAACGCGAGGTGACCAGCGACGAAATCATCGAACGAATCCGCAAACGCCTGGGGCGCATCCCCGGAGCCAGCCTGTACCTGCAAGCGGTGCAGGACCTGCGCATCGGCGGGCGTTCGAGCAGCGCGCAGTACCAATACACGCTGCGCGGCGACGACCTGGCCGAGCTAAATCGCTGGGGACAACGCGTGCTGGCCGAGATCAACAAGCTGCCCGAGATCACCAGCGCCACCAGCGACCAGCAAGACCGCGGCCTGCAGGCGGCGTTGGTGTTCGATCGCGACGCCGCCATGCGCCTGGGCGTGACGCAGCAAGTGATCGACGACACGTTGTACGACGCCTTCGGCCAGCGGCAAGTCTCGACCATGTACAAGCCGTTGAATCAGTACCGCGTGGTGCTCGGAGTCGAGCCCGAGTATTGGCAGTCACCGTCGGCATTGGCGCACATTTACGTGCGCGGGCCGAAGAACGAGCAGATTCCGCTCAGCGCCTTCTACAGCTACCAATCGAAGACCACCGCGCTGAGCGTCAACCACTCGGGGCAATTTCCGTCGATCACTATTTCGTTCAATCTGCGACCCGGCACCGCGCTGGGCGAAGCAGTGGACGCGATCAACGAGCTGACGGCGCAAATGGGATTGCCCGAGACGATCCACGGCAGCTTCTCGGGAACTGCGCAGGCGTTCCAGGCTTCGCTGGCCGGCGAGCCGCTGTTGATCCTGGCGGCACTGGTCACCGTGTACATCGTGCTCGGCATTCTGTACGAGAGCTACATCCACCCAATCACCATCCTCTCAACGCTCCCGTCGGCTGGCGTGGGGGCGTTGGTTGCCTTGCTGTGGTGCCATACCGAGCTGAGCATGATGGCGCTGATCGGCATCATCTTGCTGATCGGCATCGTCAAGAAGAACGCAATCATGATGATCGACTTCGCGCTCGAGGCCGAGCGGCGAATGGGGCTCGACCCTGAGGAGGCAATTTTCCAGGCCTGCATCTTGCGATTCCGGCCCATCATGATGACCACCATGGCGGCGCTGTTGGGAGGCCTGCCGCTGGCCTTGGGCACCGGAGTCGGCAGCGAATTGCGACGTCCGATGGGGATCGCCATCGTCGGCGGGCTGATCTTCAGCCAGATGCTGACGCTGTACACCACGCCGGTCGTGTACTTGTATCTCGACCGCCTGCGGCTGCGGTTTAGCCGGCATCGCGAGTCGCCGCGACTTGCCGAACCGCTCGAGCTCGAGCCGGTATAGTCGCTCGCCCGGCATTCGGCGCCTCTGCCCGCGGCGCCACAAAAAAAGCCGGGCCTCGAGAAACTCGAGGCCCGGCCCACAATCCATTCCCAGCCATGCAGTTCCGCCGAAGATTAACGGAACTGCTGGGTCCACATTCCGTTGTAGTACCCGACTCCGATGTATCGGTAGCCCGGGTTCAGCATGTTGGCCCGGTGGCCGCTGCTGGTGTACCAGTTCTGCGTGACGCTGACGGCATCGGGTTGGCCCATGGCGATATTCTCGGCCGACCAACCGCTGGTGCCGCCGTGACGGAACCCGTAGCGGTTGCGCATATTCCACGAGTGGGTGAAGGCGCTCCGCAACAAGTCGCGCGCTGGCTGCAAAGGCGCCAGCCGATGGGCCTGGCGGTAGCGATTGCACTCGCACACCATCTGCCAGCTCACGTCGTCCAGGTACCAGTGGCACAGCTTCGTGACCTCGATCACGCCGCCGTCCTTATACACCCCCACAACCTTCACCGGCTCGGTGCCGCATTCCTGGGCCCAAACCTTTTGGTCGTCGCGCAGGGCGAGAATGTACCCATCGTCCGAATCGAACCGTTGTACCCGGTACTCGCCGTCGCCGGGTTGACCATCGCTGCCGGCCGACGGCAGGATCAGCGTCCCGTCGATCGTGACCGAGGTATCGTGGAACTGCGTGTGCAACGGATCCTTGAACTCGTTGACCGGGCCGGCCTCGAGTGTTGCCGCCGCCAACACCAGACATCCTACGAACGCACAACTTCTGACTGCACTCACCATTCTTCCTCCTCGAACGCCCCGAATTCTGAAGGCCCCTTCCCAGTGGTCGAGCCTCGGGACACAACTCCTGCCCGAGCTCGCCAATCGTCAAGGTCAACGCAGGCGTTAAACCTTAAAACGATCGGACCAGGGTATCGGACCCACGCCCGAAGCTCAACCCGCCTGTTAAATTGGGCTGTTTGAGCGAAGTACTCAAGAAGAAGTGGGGAGGGGGTCAGCTTCGCATCCGATCGCGCTCAACCGCCTCCTGAGATCGGCGACCAGCCCAAAGCGAACGCCGCCCGTAGCACGCACCAGATCGCAACGGCGCAGATCAAATCGAGCCCAAGTCCTGCCAAGATCATGCGTTGCGACGGGATCAGCTTCGACCCGTACACGATCGCATTCGGCGGTGTCGAGACCGGCAAGGCCGACCCAAAGCTCGCGCCGAACGTGACTCCCATCAGCGGCGGCAGGGGATCGATTCCGCCGGACTGACAAATTGACCATACGAGCGGGATCAACGTGCTGGCCGTGGCCGCGTTGCTGGTGAACTCGCTGAACACGATTCCGCCGACGATCGCCAGCGCCGTGATGAACCACACCTCTTCGGTGCCGGCGGCGTTGAGCGTCGCCTCGGCAATCGCGCGCGTGAGGTGCGTTTTCTCCATCAGGCTGCCTAATGACAAGCCGGCGCCGAATAACAGCAGCGTCCCCCAATCGATCTGTGCAAAGTCGCTGGCGTCGAGCGAGAATTTCCGCCGCCGCCAATCGACCGGCAACAAGAACAGCGCCACCGGGATCATCAACGCCACCATCTCCTCGGGCACATGCCGGCTCATCCACTGCTGCGCCGAGCGGTCTTCGAGCATGGCCAGCAGCCCCGGCAGCACCCAGAGCGTTACGGCGGTCAAAAACACCGCCAGCGTATTCCACTCGCCCCGGTTCCACGGGCCCAAGCCAGCACGCTGTTCGGCCAAGTAGGTTCGCAGCGCGGGTAAATTGAGCCGCTCGACCGGGCCATTCCAGCGCATCCAGGCAAACAGCCCGACAAAAATCACCGCCGCCATTGGCACCCCGACCGTGCACCAGCGGAGGAAATCGATCGATTGCCCGAAGAACTCGGGCCGGCGAAAGAACCCCATCGCCACCACGTTGGTCGTTGTGCCGATCGGCGTGGCAATTCCGCCCACGCTCGAAGCGTACGCCGTCATCAGCAACAAAGCACTCGCGTACGGCGACCGGGCAAATCGGTCGGGATGGATGCCGCTGCCACTGGCTAAAACAGCGATGATCCCCATCGTCACCGGGTAAATCATCGCGGTGGCGGCGGTGTTGCTGATCCACAACGACACCAGCGCCACCGACAAGCCAACTGCCAGCAGCAGCGTGGCGGGCGATCGACCAGCCCAACGCGTACACACGATCGACAGCGCCACCCGTCGATCGAGCCCGCTGGCGCTCATGGCGCGGCCGAGAAACATGCCACCCATCAAGAAGAACAGCGTCGGATCGCCGAACGGCGCTAGGGCCACCCGCGCCGCATGGAAGCTGCCCGCCTCGTCACCGGGCACCGCCCCCAGAAAGACAGCCAGCCCAACCGCCAGCAGTCCCGTGGCCGCGATCGGGATCGGCTCGGTCAGCCACCAGATGATGGTCAGCAGCATGATTCCCGACAGGCGATGCGCCTCGGGCGTCAGGTCCAACCAATTGGCTACCGCGGGCACGGTGTCGAGCCACAACCACCCCAGCATTACCGCGGGGCCGAGCACCAGCCCCACCAAATCGAGCGGAAAACGCGCGGGATCGGCCGGTACGTCTTCATCGGTGATCGACATGGCGGCGGGCGTCGGGATTCAGGAGTCGGGATTCGGCCATCGAGCGATGGCATCATAATCAAGAAGCC
>DASZPI010000176.1:0-1802 GCA_035550355.1 Pirellulales bacterium | reverse complement strand
GGCTGCACTACTTGGGCAAATACGAGACCCCCACTTCGGTCGACGATTGCGCCATCAAAACCACAATCGTGTTCACCGAGTACGGCTTCGCCAGCGTGATGCCCAAGGCGCGTGTCTCGCGGCGCACGGCGGTCAACTCCGAGCGCAGCTTCACGCTCGCCGAGCTGAACCAGTTTGCCGAGTTCGAAGGTTGGCAAGGCGACGCGCTCGACAACCTGAGCGAAACGCTCGATGCCATGATCGATGGTTCGCTGTCGATGGCCAATCGATAACCGCATCCGATGATGGCATTCACTCAGCAGCGCCACCGTAGCTTTGCGCCGCTCGATCGGCCGCGTGAATTGATCGTCGCCTGCCCGCCGATGCGGAGCAATGTGAATCTGTCGCGGATCGTGCGGACCGCCGGCTGTTGCGGGGTCGGAACGCTTATTGCCTGTGGCAACGCAAAGATCATCGACAAGATCGCCCGCAATAGCATCGACGACGGGGACGAAGACTCGCCCGGTGTCGAAATCCGCATCCACCGCACCTTAGCGCCGCCGCTGCTCGAGCTGAAGCAGCAGGGCTACCGGCTCGTGGGGCTCGAGCAGACGACCGGCTCTGAGAATTTGCACACCTACCAATTCGCTCGGCGCAGCGTGCTCGTCGTCGGCAACGAGCGGCACGGGATCGACGAAGAGGTGCTGAACCTGTTGAACGACGTGGTCGAAATCCCCGTCTGGGGACCGCCGCACGCCTACAACGCCGCCACGGCCGCCGCGATGGCCCTGTACGAGTACTGCCGGCAATGGCCCAGCGGATGACAGGCATCGCGCGCGATCCGCGATTTTGGCCCCGAACTCCGGCCTTGTTGCCCTTCCATGCCGCTTTTAGACTGTGAGTTTCGCGGCAACTCACCTGTCCGAGGCGTATTGTGCCTGGTACCTGTGTTATTGGTTTGCAATGGGGCGACGAGGCCAAAGGCAAGATTGTCGACCTGCTGACGGCTCGGCACGAAATCGTGGTTCGCTACCAGGGAGGCGCAAACGCCGGCCACACCATCGTCACCGGCGGCCAAACCTACAAGCTGTCGCTGATCCCCAGCGGCATTCTCAATCCCGGGGTGCAATGCGTCGTCACCGGCGGTGTGGTGCTGAACCCGGCAAGCTTGTTCCGCGAGGTGGACGATCTGGCCTCACGCGGCGTGGCGGTCGGCAAGAACCTGATGCTCAGCGACCGGGCGCACCTCATTTTCCCATGGCACTTGGAAGAGGATCGACTGCAAGAATCGCGCACCGCCGGCGCCGACGAACCGATTGGCACCACGCAGCGCGGCATCGGTCCCTGTTACCGCGATAAGGTCGGCCGCACCTGCGCCATCCGGCTGGGCGATTTGTATCGGCCCGGATTCCGCGAGCGCGTCGAGCGCGTCACCGCCGAGAAAAACGCCTGGCTGACGACCTTTTCAGCGACCGCGGCCAAGCCGCTCGATGCCCACGCGATCATCGCCGACTACGAGGTGTATGCCGAACGGCTGCGACCGCATGTTGCCGACACGACGGCATTCCTGCTCGACGCACTCGAGGCCAACCGCGCCGTGCTGTTCGAAGGCGCCCAGGGCGCGCTGCTCGACGTCGACCACGGCACATATCCGTACGTCACCAGCAGCAACAGCTCGGGCGTCGGCATCCCGTCGGGAGCGGGCGTGCCAGGCCGATACTTGAACAAGGTGATTGGCGTAGTCAAAGCCTACTGCACACGTGTCGGCGGTGGCCCCTTCCCGACCGAGCAGGACAACGACCAGGGGCAGCGCCTGCGCGATC
>DASZPI010000175.1:0-5874 GCA_035550355.1 Pirellulales bacterium | reverse complement strand
CCCTGAGTGTCGCCAAGATGTGCCGCCGCTCCATTTCATCCAACGAGCACGGCACAAAGGCCGCCGACGACGACGGCGGCTCGACCGTGTCGCCGCTTGTCGGCAGTTTCGAGAGCATCAGGTCTTCGAGGTCGATGAAATCTCCCTGCGCCAGCACGATCGCGCGCTCCACCACGTTCTTCAACTCGCGCACGTTCCCCGGCCAGCGGTAGCGCTGCATCTGCTCGAGCGCCCGCGGCGTGTAGCCCAGCAGCTTGCGACCGGTCTCTCGCGCATACCGATCGAAAAAATAGTGCGCCAACTCGACCACATCGTCCGGCCGCTTGCGCAACGGCGGCACGACGATCTCGAGCACGTGCAGCCGAAAATACAGATCGCGTCGAAAACGATGCTCGGCCACGTCCTTCTCCAGGTCGCGGTTGGTCGCCGCAATCACGCGCACGTCGACCTTGACCGGCTCGCTGCCGCCCACGCGCTCGAAGGGATGCCCCTCGAGCACGCGCAAAAATTTCGCCTGGATGTTCGGGCTCATTTCGCCGATCTCGTCGAGCATCAGCGTGCCATGATTCGCGGCCTCGAATTTGCCGATCTTACGCGTCTGCGCGCCGGTGAACGCTCCGCGCTCGTGCCCGAACAGCTCGCTTTCCAACAACGTTTCGGTCAATGCGACACAGTTCAGACACACGAACGGTCCCTTGCGGCGAGCGCTGCTGTAGTGCACGGCGCGGGCCACCAGCTCTTTGCCGACGCCGCTCTCGCCGCGGATCAACACCGTGGCATTGGTCGGGGCCGAGCGCGCAATCTCTTGCATCACGCGCTCCATCACGCGGCTGGTCCCCACGATCTCGCTTTGCACCCCCAAACGTTCGCGCAGTTGCAGGTTCTCGTCGCGAATCTGGCTCAGATCCTCGGCCAATTCCTGGCGACGGGCCAGGTTGTGCAAGGCCACGGCCACCGTCTCGGCAACGGCCAGCGTGTATTCGAGGTCGTCGGGGTCGGGCGTGCGATCGTAGCGCGTCGAGTACAAATGGATCAGCCCGATGGCGTCGTCGCCGCGGCGAACCGGTGCGCAGATGACACTCGTGGCGTGAATCTCGCCCTTGCTGTCGCGGCTGCCCAGCAGGCTGTCGTCCATCACGTTTCGTGCCAGCACCGCTTCGCCGGTCGAGAGCACAGTGGCGGCCAAGAATGCCGAAATGCGGTGATACGGCAGCGCGGTGTCGGTGCGCGACGCGATCAATTCCAGCTCGGCGGCCAGCGCCGCGGGATCGGAGGTAATCTTGGGATCGGCCCCTGTTCGATCGCGCAACAACAGCAGCGCGCCGGCGTCGCAAGCGGTTCCTTCAAACAATCCATCGAGCGCCAAGCGCGCCAACGCCACCGTATCGGTCGCCTTCGTCAGCTCGAACGCCAGCCGACAAAGCCGCGCCGCCGCGGCGCCTTCTTTCAGTCCGTTGGCGGGCGGTTCGTCTCCAGGGGCAAGAAACTTGGTTTGCGCGCGGCGATGGGTGATCATCGTCGGCTCGCGCAGCTCAGCATCGGCCCGAACCGTTACGGTCGGGTCGCCGGCGCCGTGCGCGTCCTTGCCCACCAGCGCCGAGTTATCGAACGCGTGGGCCAGGTCGTGCACAAAGGCCAACTGCGAGTTGCCGATCCGCACCACGTCGCCCGGCACGAGCGTGTGCTCGCCGTGAATGGCTTGGGAGCCGACCAGCGTGCCGTTACGGCTTTCCAGGTCGCGCAACACCCAATCGCTGCCGCGCGAAAACACCTCGGCATGAAACCGGCTGCAACGCTCGTCCTTGAGCACAATCCGATTGGCGGGCGCGCGGCCGATGGTGACCGTTTGCCCCGGATTGAGCCGAAAAACGTCGCTCCATTTTGTGCCTTCGCGAATGACGAGATACGCCAGCATGGCCGCCTCAGCGCGCGTCGAGACCCTCTTCTTACCTTATCGACATGGCGACGGTGGTCGCAAGTCGTCGATCGATGCGAGCCGCCGGTGTACGGCGTGCTTTAGTCGGTCCAGTGCCGGGAATGGCCTTGCGCCCCGAGTGATTTCGGCGTTCGTTTTTGTGTGCCGACGCGCGCCGGAAGCAATGCGGGGCTCGTTCGAATCGCTCGGCGTATTCGCGCATGCCGTTACGACCGTTGCCAGCCGCGCGAGATTGGGAGCGAGCCAGCGGCACTTTTCCGCGGAACGGCAATTCGTAACGAATGTTTTAGGACCAGCGATCCATGCACGGTAAGGTTCGTTCGAATGATGGGGCAAAAGTCATGAGCTTGCGATCGGAAGTGTACGGCTCGGCAACCGCCAAGCCGCCGTCGGCGGACGAAGCAATGTCGGCCGATTGGTGCACGATGGTCCACGATTTGAGCAACTTGCTGACTCGCGCAGCGGGCTATAGCAAGTGCGCCCTCGAGCAGGCGGCTACCGCAACCTGCGCGACGTTGCGCGAGGATCTGACCGAGGTCGTAATTGCTTGCGACAAAGCCGCCGCGCTTGTCCGGCAGTTCGACGGGATCCCGATCGCTGGTTCGCAATCAAGGATCGTCGCGCCTCGTTGAGCCGGGCTCGCCTTGCTGCGAATCCCGTACAACAAGCATTCACCGCAGGAGTTCGGATCGATGAATGAGTTCCACGTGTTAGTCGTTGACGATGACGAAAAAGTTCGCAAGCTGTTGGCCCGTGCGATCGAACGTCGCAGGTGTGTATGCCATCAAGCGGCCGATGGCATGCGCGCTTTGGAAATGATCTCGGCGAATGCTTACGACGTCGTGGTGACCGATTTGCGAATGCCCCATTTGCAAGGCACCACGCTGATCTCGGCAATTCTCCAGCTCAACGACCGGCCGGCGGTGCTAGTCATCACGGGCACGATCGAGCAGCAGCAACTGCGCGTGGTCGAAGCGCGCGACATCGAAGGTGTGTTCGCCAAGCCGATCGACCCCGACCAGATTGCTGACGAGGTGCGAGCGGTGGCCGAGCGGCGCCGAGCCTTGTGGCAGCACCAATTGGCGGCCGTCGATTGAGCGGTCGATCGGCAGGCGGTCGCGATCTCGCCCGCACCCCGGCTCAGCGCGATTGGTCGAGGATGAATCGCACCTTGGCAGTCAGTTCGTGCGAGGCGAACGGCTTGCGCAGGAAATAGACGTCGCCGTCCATCATTCCCTGGCGCAGCATGTCGTCGTTGGTGTATCCAGAGATATAGAGCAGCTTCAGGTCCGGGGCCGACTTGCGAAGCTGCTCCAACAGAGCTCGTCCGCTCATTTGAGGCATGACGACGTCCGTAACCAGCAGATCGATCTGCACATCGGCCTTGCGGAACGCGTCCAAGGCCTCACCGCCGTTTCCGGCCTCGAACACGCGGTAGCCGGCCGAACGCAGCGTTCGCACGAGCAGCTTACGCACGCTGTCGTCGTCTTCCACCAAGAGCACGGCTTCGGTGCCGGTGTTCGGCCCTTGATCGATCGGCTTCGCGGTTTCCACGCTCAGCTCTTCCGCGACGCAAGGCCATAGGATCGTGAACGCGGTACCCTTACCGACCTCGCTTGCGACCGAAACGTGTCCGTTGCTCTGCTTGACGACTCCGTAGACGAACGGCAGACCCAGGCCCGTGCCTTTGCCACGTTCCTTGGTCGTAAAAAAGGGCTCGAAGATGTGGTCGGCAATGTGCGGATCGATTCCATGCCCCGAATCTCGAACCGAAAGTTCCACATAAGCCCCTGGTTCGAGCGACCCGGGAATTCGGCCGTCGTCGGCAGCCAGCTCGATGTTACGTGTCGTGATTTCAAGCATTCCGCCGTCGGGCATCGCGTCGCGGGCATTCACCGCCAGATTCAAGATCACTTGCTCGATTTGGCTGGGATCGACCTTCACAGGCCGTAGCGTCGACGCCAGCGAGGTGCGCAGCTCGACATGTTCGCCGATGGTCCGTCGCAACATCTTCTCCATTTCCGAGACGATGTTGTTCAGGTTCAGCACCTGGAATTTGAGCACCTCCTTGCGGCTAAAACCCAGCAACTTCCGGGTCAGCGAGGCGGCACGCTCGGCCGCCTTGTTAATCTCCGCGATGGCCTCGCGGTCGGCCAAAGCAATCGCGTCGGACCGCAGCAGTTCGTGGGTGTAGCCCAGGATCACCGCCAAAATATTGTTGAAATCGTGGTCGACGCCACCGGCCAGTTGGCCCACGGCTTCCATTTTCTGCGCTTGTCGATACTGTTCTTCCAGCAGCCGTCGCTCCGTGACATCGTTCTGCACGCCGACGAAGTGGGTTAATCGTCCCTCTTCGGTGACCGGTGAAATCGATAGCTCGTTCCAGAATTCGGTGCCGTCTCTCCGATAGTTGAGGATCTCGACCGAGCACGACTCGCCGCGGCGCATCGACTCGCGGAGCTGCGAGACCGTTGCCGGGTCGGTCTTTGGCCCCTGCAACAGCCGGCAGTTTCGTCCGATGACCTCGTGCGCCGCGTAACCTGTGAGCCGCTCAAACCCGGCGCTGACGTAGGTAATTGGGTTATCCGGGCACGTGGGGTCGGTAATCAAGATGCCCTGTTCGACCGCTTGGATCGCGCGGTCACGAATGCGCAACTCCTCCACGGCTTGCTTACGCGCGGTGATGTCGTGCGACACCCCCATGAAGCCAATCGGCTCACCCGCGCGATTCGTGACCCGTGACACACGACAGTCGATCCAGAGTCGCGAACCGTCCTTGTGATAGTCGTGCCACTCGCCCGACCATTCGCCGCTCTCGACAATTTCGCCCATCGCCCGCAACATGGCCTCACGCCCATCCGCCGGAATACGATCCACCAGCGGCCGACCGATCATTTCCTCGGCGGTCCAGCCAAACAACCGGCGTGCGCCTTCATTCCAATAAGTTACCAGTCCGTCCAGATCGGAAACGATGACCGCGTCGCGGACGTTTGCCAGCAGCTGAGCGTCGCGCGCTAATCGTTCTTCAACGCGCTTATGCCTGGTGACGTCACGCAGCACAGCCACTCCGCCGCGCAGGGCATCTTCATCGTCCCGAATCGGTCGGGCGGTCACGCTGATCCACATGCCCTCGCGGACGCGATCGTGCTTGACATACATTTCAAGCTGGTCGATTTTTTCGCCCTTGAGCGCCGCGCGCGCCACGGGGGACTCGTCTAGATTGCCGACGATCGAGCCGTCGGCCCCGTCCAACGTGTGTTCGGCGGTTTGTCCATCGCGACGCGCCTGATCAAGCCCCAGACCGAGGATCTGCTTGGCAGCCGGATTGAACAGCAGCACCTGACCGTGTTCGTTGGCTACCACCACACCGTCACCGATGCTGTCGAGCGTCGATTGCAGGATATGCGATTGCCGGCGCAGGGCCTGCTCCATTCGGCGGCGCCGTGTGATGTCGAGTAGGTAGCCGACACCGATCTGTTGGCCGGGCAACCAGGCGCCGCCCAAGTGCACGGGCACGCGCGTGCCGTCGGCGCGCTGATATTCCTTGTCGAACGGGGTCCAGCGTCCGGTTCGCTCGAGTTCCTCCATCGCGTGATCGTCGAGGTGCCAGAACTCTTTCGGAGTGATATCACGCCAGCGAATTTTGCCGGCTCGCAGTTCGTCGCGCGTCGAGCCGATGATGCGCAGCAAGGCATTGTTTCCGTCGACGATCGTGCCATCCTTGCTCCAAAACGCGATCGCGATCAGGTCGGACTCGACGACCGAGCGAAACCGTTCTTCGCTCGCCCGCAGGGACGCGTCGGCTTGTTTTTGCAGGCGAATGTCGCGCACAATTCGCGAAATGCCCACCAGGTGATGCTCGCCGTCGAAGATCGGCGAAAAGGTCAAGGCAACGTCGATGCGTTTACCGGATTTATGCAGGCGAACGGTTTCGATCG
>DASZPI010000174.1:0-5441 GCA_035550355.1 Pirellulales bacterium | reverse complement strand
TGGGATTTTGCCGCCTACCGATTCTTGACGGGTCTTGGGGTGGGCGGCGAGTTTGCCGTCGGCGTTGCCTTGGTGGCCGAGGTGATGCCCACGACAGCGCGGGCGCACGCCCTGGGTTGGCTGCAAATGCTGTCGACCATTGGCAACATCTCAGCAGCGTTCATTAACATCGGACTCGGCGTCATGGAGGGCGAAGGCGCCTTCGACGGCAGCGAATGGAAGCCGTGGCGACTGATGTTCGTCGTGGGCGCTGTGCCCGCGCTGCTGGCCATTCTCATCCGCTCGCGCCTGAAGGAACCCGAAAAGTGGCAGCAGGCGGTCGCCGATGGCGCCACGCCCAAGAAAGCCGGCTCGATGGCCGAACTGTTTGGCGATCCTCGCTGGCGGCGAAATGCGATCGTGGGTCTCTGTCTTGCCGTGCCAGGCGTGGTTGGCTTGTGGGCGATCGGGTTCTTCAGCTTCGATTTCATCCGCAGCGTGTTCAAGCAGCATTACGAACGCGAAGGACTGAGTCCTGACGAATATCGCGGCAAGCTTACGGTGCTGGTCGGCATTACGTCGGTGCTATTGAACATTGGCGCGGGGCTGGGCATGTACAGCTTCAAGCTATTCACCGAGCGCCACGGCCGTCGCCCGGCGTTTGCCGTGGCATTTGTTCTGGCGATTCTCGGCACGACCGGCACGTTCTGGTTCCTCAACGATTTTTACGACGTGTTCTGGATGATTCCGCTGATGGGCTTCTGCCAGTTGTCGTTGTTCGGCGGCTACGCCATTTACTTTCCCGAGTTGTTTCCCACGCGTTTGCGGAGCACTGGGACCTCGTTTTGCTACAACGTGGGTCGTTACGTGGCCGCATTGGGCACCATCACCAGGGGCGGCCTGATCAAGCTCGTCGGCGACCAGGTGCACGACGAAGTGCTGGCGTGGCGGTACACGGCCCTGGCCATGTCGAGTGTGTTTCTCATCGGACTGCTCGCGCTGCCGTTCGCGCCGGAGACGCGTGGTCAGCCGCTGCCCGAATGATCTGAATGCCAAGCCGAGTTTTCGGCGAGCCTATGTCTCTTTGGAAGCGCATTCCGCTCAGGTTCCGGCGGCCGCTCACTCATCGAGTACTGTTCAATCTAAGCGCCTGGCGCTCGCGATCGTGGCAAAAGGCCGACGCGACGCAGCGGATTGAGCCGGGCGATTTTGTCGTCACCACCTTCTATCATGAATCGTCCGGAATCGCCCGCGGAGGACGATTGACGGCGTCCGCACTGCGGTCGACCGGCTACGACCTGATCGAGCACGACCTGCGGCCCGTGTTCAAACGTATTCTCCGCAGCGACGCCCAGTTGCCTGGCAGCAGCGGTGTCTGGCTCATTCATGCGAATCCGCCAGAACTGCTGGTCGCGCTCTTGGGGCACACGCCCGATCAATGGGCGAACCGATACCGGATTACCTACTGGGCGTGGGAAACTCCGCTATTTCCGGCGTCGTGGGTTTGGCTGGCCGACTACGTGCACGAGATTTGGGTTCCAAGCACCTTTGTTCACGACGCGATCGTGGCTGCATTTCGTGAGGCGGGGCGCGAGGATCTTTCGCCGCGAGTGCGTGTCATGCCGCATCCGGTACCGGTGCCGCCGTGCGAAAGGCACGAGGCCGCGCGAACCAGATTCGGGCTGCAGTCCGGCGTTTGCGAAGTGTTGTGCTTGTTCGACACCAAGTCGTCGGCGACGCGAAAAAATCCGTGGGCTGTGCTGACTGCTTGGCGGAAGGCGTTTCCCGCACCCACGCCGCAGGCACGTCTCACACTCAAAGTGAATAGCCTGGCCGCCGACTTGACGACCGATGCGCGTTTGAAGCAGGAACTCGAAGGTCGTTCCGACATCCGTTTGCTGACCGACAGATTTTCAGATGCGGAGATGACGGACTTTGTCGCATCGTTCGACCTACTGATTTCGCTGCATCGATCGGAGGGCTTCGGCCTGCCGCTGGCCGAAGCGATGGCGGCTGGGGTGCCGGTCGTGGCGACCGGCTGGTCGGGCAATTTGGAGTTCTGCGACCAGAAAAATGCCGCGCTGGTGCCGTACACATTGGTGCCGATTCGCGATCCCGACGGGTTCTATTCGGGGCTGAAGGGAGATGCCCAGGTTTGGGCCGAGCCCGACATTGATGCCGCCGCGGACCTGCTCGGCCGGCTGAGCACATCGTCGGCGGATCGCGCGATGCTTGCACGCAACGCAAGAGCATCGGTCGGCGGCTTGCTCTCGCGGTGGCAAGGCGAAGCGATTGCGGACCTTCCGTTCAACGCGCATTTGAAATCGCATGCCTCGACCCGCAGCTAGCTTGCACGCCTGGGTCGTCTTGCCTCGTTTCCGCGATCGCCACTAGAATGCTGCCCCCACGGGCTGCCTGGCAGCCCGCGCTTGCATATGGAAACGGATTTCCTCGCAGGGAACATTATGTCGGCTGATGGATTGGGCCGGGTCAAAGATTCGTGGCTGAGCGCGCCATTGATGTTGATGACGCGCCTAACCTTGCGCTTTCCGATCGCGTCGATCGCGGTGGCGATCGGGCTTGCGCTGGCGTGCCTTGCGGTTACGAACGCCAAGCTTGGCTATCGAACCAGTCGCCTCGACCTGCTCGACCCGAACAGCGATTACAACCGCCTATGGATCGACTACATCAACGAGTTCGGCGATGAAGACGACGCGGTCGTCGTGGTCGAAGGGCCCGGTCGCGATAAGGTCGTCCCCGTGTTGCAGGAAATCGCCGCGCAGTTGGCGCGCGAGGACCGGCTGTTCCACGCCGTGCTGCATGGCGTCGACCTGAACAAGATCCGCGCCAAGGGGCTGCATTACCTTTCCTCGGACGAATTGCTGGGCGTTGAGCGATTTCTGGCCGAGGCGAAGCCGATCATCGATGGCCAGTGGGCCCGGCTGAAGCTGGGCAATATGGCCACGGGCATGGCGTCGCGACTCGAGATGTTGTCGAAGGTACCCGCCTCGCCTGATTTTGCTGGTGCGCGTCAGGAGGTCGATCGTCTCAGCGACAGCCTGTTGTCGACGCTCAATCAAAAGCGGCAGTACATTTCGCCCTGGCCTGGCATGCCGCAGTCGTTTGCCACGCTCAGCGAGTTGAACTCCGAATACCTGCTTACGAACGAAGGTCGGCTCGGATTCGTGCTGCTGCGCATGTCGCGCGGCGAGGATGGCTTTGCCCGCTGTAACGAGGCCGTCGACGCGCTGCGCGAGCTGATCGCGAAGGTCGAAGCGTCACACCCAGGGACGCGTGTCGGCCTCACCGGTTTGCCGGTGATGGAAAACGACGAAATGCGTGCCAGCCAATCGTCGATGTTGTGGGCGAGCATCATCTCGTTCGTCGGTGTCGCCGTGCTGTTCGTCGCCGGTTTCGGTGGCGTGCGGCACGCCTTGCTCGCGAATGTCGTGCTATTGCTGGGCATGGCTTGGTCGTTCGGCTTCGTGACCGTAACGATCGGCCACCTGAATATCCTCAGCGTGTCGTTCACTTCGACGCTGATTGGCATCGGCATCGATTACGGCATTCACTACATCTCGCGCTATATCCAGTTGGCTGGCAGTTATCGTGATCCCAAAGATACGTTGCTAGCCACGAGCCGCGGAGTGGGCGCGGCAATTTTGACCGGCGCACTGACGACCGCAGTGGCGTTTTTGCGGCCGGTTTCACAAGCTTCACCGGCGTCGCCGAGCTGGGCCTGATTGCCGGCGCTGGGGTGCTGATCTGCTGCCTGGCCGAGTTGCTGATCCTGCCGGCGTGCATCGTGTTGATGGATCGCCGACAAATCGGGCTGCGCATGCCCGAGCCGTTGGCCGTCCATCAATGGATCGAGCCGTTGCTGCAAATGCCGCGACGGGTGTTATTTGCCACCGTCGGTTTCACGATTCTCATCGGCCTGGGTGTCACACGGCTGTGGTACGACCACAACCTGTTGAACTTGCAGGCCGATGGGCTGGAGAGCGTGGAGCTCGAGCAGCGTTTGCTGACCGAGTGCAATCAAAGCGTCTGGTACGCCGTCTCGATTGCGGATAGTCGCGAAGAATTGCTCGCACGCAAGGAGCAATTGCTCAAGCTCGGCAGCATCGAACGGACGGAAGAGATCGTCTCGCTATTGCCGGCCGATCACGAAGTTAAACAGCCAATCATCGCGCGGATTCAACAGCAGCTCGCCGCTCTTCCCGAGCGGCCGCCGCTGATCCCAGTCGATCGGCCTGAAGAACTAGGACGATCATTGGCAGCGCTCGAGACGTTCTTTGTCGAGAATCATTACGCCAGTTCGGCCCGCAAGATCGAGCAGGTTCGCGATGCGCTCCGCCGTCTGCCCTTGAGCGATTGTTATGCAATGCTCTCGCAGTT
Source organism: Pirellulales bacterium (assembly GCA_035550355.1). Taxonomy (GTDB): domain Bacteria; phylum Planctomycetota; class Planctomycetia; order Pirellulales; family PNKZ01; genus DATAXP01. The sequence goes on along the minus strand of DASZPI010000174.1, from coordinate 1,064 downwards.
GCAGCAGCAAATTGCCGGCGATCTGCTCAGCCGCTTGTATGCATTGCGTGGCATGGCCGATCCCGAGCCGCCCAAGCTCACCGATCTGCCTGCCAGCCTGGTGCATCGATTCGTCGGGCAACACGATCGGCACCTGCTGAAAATTTTCGGCCGCGGCAACATTTGGGATATGGGAGCCCTGTCGCAGTTTGTGCAAGACGTTCGTAGCGTCGACCCACGCGCCACCGGCAACCCGCTGCAGGCGTACGAAGCCTCGCACGAAATGAAGCATAGCTACGAAATCTCGGCGCTGTACGCGCTGGTGATCGTGCTCGGCCTGTTGTGGTTCGACTTCCGCAACCTCAAATACGCCTTGCTGGCGGCGGTTCCGCTGGGGTTGGGCGTGTTGCAGATGTTCGGCATCATGGGCCTGCTGAACATGCCATTGAACCCGGCCAACATGATCGCGCTGCCGTTGATTCTGGGCATTGGCGTCGATTACGGCGTGCACCTGATCCACGATTATCGTGAGCAGCGCGGCCGGTTCACCCTTTCGCCATCGACCGCTGTGGCCGTGCTTGTCGATTCGCTGACGACGATCGTCGGATTCGGCGCCATGATGATCGCCTCGCACCGCGGGCTGCAAAGCCTGGGACGGATTCTCACGATCGGCATCAGTTGCTGCCTGTTTACCTCGTTGGTGATGTTGCCGGCGCTGTTGGCGTGGATGTCGTGGAATCGCAACGAGCCCGCCGAAGATGACGCGCAGAACCAAGAAGCCTTGTCGTTCGCCGGCCCGCACACGCGCCGCGATCATACGAGCGTGCCGCCGATGCCGGTCGAGCGCGAGGCGGCTCTGCGCGGCGAAAAGAATGTCGCTCGCGCGGCGTAACGCTGCCGACCGCGCGCTAGTCGGGCAGCGGTTTGCCACGCGTCTCCGGTGCGAACCAGATCAGCACCATGCCGACGACGTACACCAGCGAGATCACCGAACAGGCCAGCGGATGGCCGTGCGGCACGGTGTAGCCGGCAATCGTTACATCCTTGTCGAACAGGTTCAGCAGGTTGCCCACTTGCAGGACGCC
>DASZPI010000173.1:0-1702 GCA_035550355.1 Pirellulales bacterium | reverse complement strand
GCCGTTCCATGTCCGCGGTCGTGGTCGAGCGACCCTCGACAATCGCGTCGGCCAGTTGTTGCACGATCAATTCGATCGAGCGAATGCTGTCGTCGTTGCCCGGAATGGGCAGATCGACCAAATCCGGATCGCAATCGGTGTCAATCAACGCGACGGTCGTGACCCCCTGCTTGCGGGCTTCGTTGATCGCATTCTTTTCCTTGCGCGGGTCGATCACGACCATGCACTCGGGAATGCGGTTCATTGTGCGAATGCCGTTCAGGTTGCGGTACATCTTGCGGTACTCGCGATTGAGTGCCGACTGCATTTTCTTCGAGTACTTCGACAGCTCGTCGGTGTTGCGCATCGTTTCGAGCTGTTCGAGACGGGTGAGCCGGCTGCGAATGGTGCGGAAGTTGGTGAGCGTGCCGCCCAGCCAACGGTCGTTGATGTAGGGCATGCCGCAGCGCGCGGCCTCGCGCTCGACCGTCTCGGCGGCCTGCCGCTTGGTGCCGACGAACAAAATGAGGCTGCCCTGGGCAGCGACTTGCGAAAGGTACTTGCGCGCGCGAATCAGCCCGCGCACCGTTTCGCGAACGTCTATGATGTGGATCAGGTTGCGGCGCCCGTAGATGTAGGGGCGCATCTTCGGGTTCCAGCGACTGGCACGATGGCCAAAGTGGACGCCGGCTTCGATCAACTGCTTGACGAGTACCGTAGCCAAAGACTTCTCCTCGGGTGTTGGGGGGCACACCGGCTCGGCTTGCCAGGCTTGCTCACAACGCAAGTCCCAGGCTTGTCCGGCGTTGGGGATTATGTGCGGTCGGTGAATTACCAATAACTCAATTCCATCGGGACCGGTCCGATGGAAAGTCCCACATCGTAGCGGTTTAGGTCGAAGCGGTCAACCGACCAGGCACCGTCGCAGGTGCTGGAAATCGATAACACTCGATCTTCCATAAAAATTACGTTTGCTTAATATTATCAGGGCAACATTACGATCCGGTAATCATCGTATGTTGCATGGTTTGCCGCGCCGCCACGCCAACGAGGAGTCCTAAACATGATGCGTCAATTCGAGTTGCTGGAAGCACTTCCGCCCGGCCGCACCGCCCGCGCCGTGTTGCTGAAGTGGGACGGTCACAAGTACGTGCGCACCGCCGAGGTCATTGAGCTGCACGACTTTGTCGGCGGCCACGGCGAACGAGGCGACCGCGGCTACGGCTTCTACAGCCAAGAGTCTGGCCGCTGGGAGGCTGCGAGCGGCCTGTACGAGCAAGTCGCCGGCTGGCTGCCTTCGTAGCAGCCCCCGACGTGCGACAAATGCAAACTACCCGGCAAGGACTCGAACCTTGAATGGGAGAGCCAAAATCTCCAGTGTTACCATTACACCACCGGGTATCACGACGGACCGTCGTCCGCCGCGGCGGCATTCTACCGCCAATTTGCGGGTTGGGTAAAGGCGCATCGCCTGTTTCGCCCACGGCGACCTATCGATTCAGGTCGCTGATCTCGACCTGCGGCTCGAGCCCCGCGGCGGCCTCGTGCATGGCCAGCAGCGCCAACAGCAAGGTGTCGGGATAGGCGATCACGTCGTAGTACTTCGTGCGCGAACTGGCGCGCGGCACCACGGCGCCGTCGGCCCAGAACACGGCGAGGGCCTCATCGCTGAGCTTGCGCGCGGCATCGAGGTACTTTGTGTCGGCGGTCAACCGATAGGCCG
>DASZPI010000172.1:0-3835 GCA_035550355.1 Pirellulales bacterium | reverse complement strand
ACGACGTACATTTCGACGGGGCATCGACGGGGAAAATCTTTTTTGGCCAGTGTGGGACCGATCATGAAACTCGCGCAAACTTTCCTTGCCAGCCTGGCGCTTGTCGGCGCGGTGAACGCCAATGCCTTGGCGCAGTGCTGCCAGACTTTCCGGCTCGAATACCAGACGGTGTTCGAAGAGCGGCAGGCGACCGCCTATCGCATCGGCTACGAGACGGTCTACGACGAGCGGCAGGTCACGAGCTACCGCCCGGTTTGGGAAACCGAGATGCGCGAGCGGCGCTATAGCGTCGCCCGGCCGGTCATCGAGACCAGCGAGCGCGAAGAGCGCTACACGGTGCTGAAGCCGGTCTGGGAAACCTCGATGCGCGACGCCAGCTACAACGTCGTCCGCGACGTTTATGAGACCAGCGAACGCGAAGAGCGATACATCGTGCAGCGCCCCGTGACCGAAATGCACGAGCGCGAAGAGCGTTACATCGTGCAGCGCCCGGTCACCGAGACCTTGGAGCGCGACGAGGTTTACACGGTGAACGTCCCGGTCACCACGTACCGGGCGGTGACCGTCGACCAGGGGAATTTCGTCGAGCAGCAAACGGTCGTTCCCGGCCGTGTCACGAATAAGTTGCACTGGGTGCCGGGCGCGTGCGTGCCCGATCCCGCCACCGGCACTTCGCAGTACATGAAGCCCGGTTTGATGTGGGTGCCGCAAAAGCAGCCCGACACGGTGACCGTCAACCGCGTCTGGCAACCGAATATCGTCACGCAGCAGATTCCGCAGACCTGCATGGTGCCGCAGCAGCAAGTGCGCAAGGTGCCGTTCCAGGTGTGCCGCATGGTGAACGAAGAAGTGGTCCGCAAGGTGCCGTTCCAGGTGTGCCGCATGGTGGCCGAGGAACAGGTGCGCAAAGTGCCGGTCACGGTTTGCCGGCAAGTGACCGAGCGCGTCGAGCGCCAGGTGCCGGTGCAGACCTGCAAGATGGTGCCCGAGCTGATCGTGCGCAAGATTCCCGTGCAGACGACGCGGATGGTGTGCGAAGAGCGCGTCGACCAGGTCCCGGTGCAGGTGTGCAAAATGGTGTGCGAGCAGCGCACCATCCAAGTGCCGCGCTGCGTCGAAACGCGCACGCCGGTCGTGTACACGTATCGCGTGCCGCGCACGATCTGCTGCAAGGTGCCGATCGTCGATCCTTGTTGCAACCCGTGCGGTGGGTGCGATAGCTGCGGCGGCGCGCCGATGGGCGTGATGGCTCCGCCGCCGCCTCCCACCGGCACGTTCGTCCCGTCGGCTCCGGCGCCCGCGCCGGCCCCGGCTCAGTCGGGCAAGACCTTCGAATCGCCTGCGCCCGCGCCGTCCCACCAGAACGGCAACGGCGCGCGTCGGGCGCCGTCGATCGGTCCCGAGGACAGCGTGCCGGAACCGCAGTTCAATCAACCCGGCAGCAACTTTGAAAAGGAGCCCGCGAACTCGGATTCGAGCACGGGCACAACCGGCACGGCGCGTACGAAGGAAGTGGTCAATCGCGACCGCACGACCTAAGGCTTGCATCAGAAGTGAAATGGGTGCCACGGGTGGCTAGTCCACCAGTGCGGCTCCTCAAGCGAATCTGCATCACGGGACATGAGCTGAGACAGCTCATGTCCCGTTATTTTTGCGCACGTTCGTCAGGCACGATCAGCCGCACCGGCGCGCCGCCAGGATTAAGCTTCACCTCGATGCGTGGCGGACGGCTGGCACCGTCGAGCGTCGCCCAGTAGTCGCCGACGCCGGTGCTGAGGCCTTCGAACGTGAAGCGGCCTTCGGCGTTGGTTTGCGTGCCGGGCGAGTAGATGGTGTCCGCGATACCGTTGCGAAACCAGAGCTTCACTTCCACGCCGCCGCGCGGCGCGCCGTCTGTGCCGACTACCACGCCTGAGGCCGATGCTGTGGGCGAAAATCGTATCTCGACTTGCGGAGAGATATGCTGTTCGTCCACACGGACAGGCGCGCTAACGGCTTGTTCGTGGCCACGCGACGCCACGATCACATAATCGCCATCGGCGCCGAAGGGGAGCGGGCTTAGGAAGAAGTTGCCTTGCACGTCAACCGGCACGTTGTTGATGCCGGTCGTCGTCCAGCGCTGGGGCGAAAAGTGGTAGCGGATCTTCGTGCCGACGTGCACGCCATTGGATGCCGGCGAGCCATTGGCGTTCAGGACGCGACCACGCACGGCGCCGGCCGGTACGATTTCGACGTCCTGTTCGAGCGGACCGTCGCCCGGCGTCACAGTGACCATGCCGTCGGCAAACCAATATCCGACGATGTTTCGCGCGGCGTAATTGACGTAGCCGTCCGCGTAAGCATCGAGACGCACCGCGCCGTCTTCGATGTTTACGCGTTTGTTGATCGGCGCGCCGATCTTCGCATGGTCGCCAATGTTCACTTCCAGCTGACCCGTAGGAGCCAAGGTCGGATCAGGTCCGACGAATCGTAAGACCACGGGGCGCATTTGTGGCACGGGCGGCTTCCCGGTGAGATCAATGGTGAGTTCGGTCACAGGTGTTTCCAGGTTCACTGTGACTGTGCGTTTTGCTGCCGTGACCGAAAGCTGCCCGGGCAGCAGGTTCTTCAGCTCAAAGCGGCCCTCGCCGTCAATAACGTCGACCGGCGACCTGTTCGTGAACAGCAGGCCGTAGGAAAAATCGCTGGCCACCTGAATGCTGGGCTGCTGATTGCTTTCCACAATCGGCCGCCCTGCGTCGTGCCTGAGCGACGCCAGGTCGCCCATGATTCGCCCGCGCACGATGAAATCAGGGCCCACCTCGAAACGCAGATTCTCCGCGCCGGCGTAGATGTGCGGAAAGAGTCGGCGGCCATGTTCTTGAGCTTCGACCAAGAACGCGTATTGGCTGCCGTCGTCCAGGCTGTCGAGCGTGAAACGGCCTGCCTCATCGGTTGTAGCCAGCACGGGCCCGCTATCGCCATTCTTCTCTCCAGCATTTCCCGGACCGACTTGAAGTGCTGAACGCACCGTCGCGCCGGCGATGGTGCGGCCATTCTCGTCGACGACGACACCCACGGTCGGCGTCGCCCGCGACATCTGCACTACTATGTCTTTGTCGGGTTCGAGGGTCAGCTTCTTGCGAGACCACGTTTGATAGCCGGACGCTTTGATGGTTACGTCGACCAAATCGCGCGAGGCGTGTTCAACAGTGATCGTGCCCCCCTCGTCGGACTTGATCGGCGCGTTCATACCCCCTTGCAACTCGGTCAAAAACAACGAGGCTTTGCCATCAGCGACAGGCTGCCCTTGGTCATTCACCAGCTTGAAGCGCGCGGCAAATCCAGGGTCGAGCACGATCTGTATTCCGCTTTTCGCGTCGCCCGGCCGCAACTGCAATGGACCCACAACAGCGGGTGCATAGCCCGGAGCGTGGATCGCCAGCGAAACGACGCCGGGCCGAAACTTTTGGGAAAACGCCGGTGTCGCAAGGTTTAGCGATTTTTGGTCGCTTCCTTGTTCATGGACACTTCGCAAATCCGCGTAAAGCTCCGCCGGAAGCGCGCGGCCGTCGCTGGTCGTAATCGTACCGGACAGCATTGCCTGTTCCGCTCCGGCCGAAATGACGGGACGCACCCGATCGCGCTCAGCGTCCAGCACGGCCAGCCGCTCTCGCGGCGAGAGAATCTCGGCGGCTAGCGCCACGCCGACCTGTGTGCCGCGCCACAGTCCGAGTACCGCAACGAAACTCAAGCACGTGCTGACGAGCAACGCCGTCCAGGAGACGCGCATCTCAGGGCGATAGTTAGCCACGAGCAGGCGCTTGATCCGGTCGGCGACCACACCTCCGCGATG
>DASZPI010000171.1:0-3826 GCA_035550355.1 Pirellulales bacterium | reverse complement strand
ATCCGCTGCTCGACCAGCAAATGGCTCATAACCACCCGTTGTCGACGTTCTACGAAACCGCCCCAACGCTTCAGCGGCTCGAGCAGATTCGCATGCAGCGGCGGAAGGAAATCGAAAGCGACGAAACCACCAAGGGCGCCGCGCCGGAAACACCGGCCGGCGAAATTGTTGAACCTTACATCGATCCCGTCGGCGAGGATTATGCCGGACCATGGCTCGCGGCGGTCGAGCCGGTGCTGGTCGCCCGCGGCGCCGAGGGGATCAGCGACAGCGGTTGGATCGTGCTGGTGCAGGAGCGACTGGTCGACACGCTGCGGCCGTTGGCCCGCGTACGCAGCATTGTCCGCTGGGGCGGGGCTGCAGCGATCGTCGTCGTGATTTTGATCATCGCGGCACTGTGGGGAATGGTCGCCTTGGTCGCACGCGCGCCCAGCCGCGGGCGCTTGAGCAGCGTGCTCGGCACGGCAACACCTTCGGCCGGCTCGACCCACAGCACCGCTTCCGTCGGTTCACGCTCGGCCGACTCTGCCGAGCCGCAAGGCGGTCGCCATGGCTGAGCTCGTAGCACGCGGCGAAGCGCAAGAGCAGCAGTGGCGGCGATCGCTGTCCGAAGGACAGCCCGTAGTCCTCGGCCGCGATCCGCAATGCTGGGCTGTTGCCTGGGAGCACTGGCTGTCGCGGCGGCATGCCGAGTTGCTCTACGACAACGGCAAGCTGCGAGTCCGCCAATTGCCCGATGCACACAATCCGATCTTCTTTCATGGCGAGCAGGCGACCGATTTTTCGTTGGCCGCCGGCGAGGCGTTCGTCATCGGCCGCACGACGTTCACGCTCGGCTCCGGTCCGGCAACGGCGTCGTCGACCGACGAAAAGCAAGTGATCCAGTCGTACACGGTGAGTGCCGAGGAGCTGCATCGCTTGCCATTTCGCGATGCCCCGCAGCGGATCGACGTGCTCGGACATCTGACCAAGCTGATCTTCAGCGTCGCCGACGAAGCGGAATTGTTCGCGCAAACGACGAACCTGCTGTTCGAAGGCATTCGCAAGGCCGAGGGGATCGCGGTCGTGGCGGTTGACGAGGACGACCACCCCGGCGCGGTGCGCATCCTGCATGCGGACCGCCGATTGGCGATTGACGGCGAGTTTCGCCCCAGCACACGCCTGGTGCGCGAAGCAATCGAGAAACAAAAGAGCAGCGTGGTGCATGTGTGGGCCGGCGCCCCCGCCGGAGTGGTCGAGCCGTTCACGGTACAGGGGAATTTCGATTGGGCGTTTTGCACGCCGCTGCGCGGCGACACGTCGAGCGGCATGGGACTGTACGTTGCCGGACGACTGCTCGAAGCCGAGCCCAGCGCACTGCTCGCCCCCTGGGAGACCAACGATCTGCGCGACGATTTGAAGTTTGCCGAGCTGGTGGCCGACATGCTGAGCGCGTTGCGGCACACGCAAGCCTTGCAGCGGCGGCAAAGCGTGCTGGGGCACTTCTTCTCGCCCAGCGTGATGAAGGTGCTGTTGACCAAGGATCCCGAAACAGCTTTGCGGCCGCGGGAGACCGACGTGACCGTGCTGTTCTGCGACTTGCGCGGCTTCTCACGCGAGGTGGAGCTGGCGGTCGACAACCTGCCGGCGATTCTCGAGCGCGTCAGCGCGGCGCTGGGCGTGATGTCGAACTGCATTCTACAGCAAAAAGGAGTTGTGGCCGATTTTCTGGGTGACGCCGCAATGGGCTTTTGGGGCTGGCCGCTGGCCGCGGCCGACGACGTGCAGCAAGCGTGTCTGGCGGCCCTAGGCATTCAAGCGATGTTCGAGAGATTTGCGCGCGAGCCGAACCACCCGCTAGCAAATTTCAGGGCGGGGGTCGGCATCGCCACGGGCCATGCGATCGCCGGCCAGATCGGCACCCGCGATCAAACCAAGGTCACCGTCTTCGGCCCGGCGGTGAACCTGGCGTCGCGGCTCGAAGGGCTGACAAAGATTCTGCGTGTTCCGATTCTGATCGACGAAACCACCGCGCGGTTTGTCGCCGAGAAGATGCCGCGCACGGTCGCGCGCTGTCGACGACTGGCGCGGGTAAAACCCTATGGGTTGGCGACGCCGGTGATCCTGAGCGAATTATTACCTCCGGCGACGCTCGACGCGTTGCTATCGGATCAGGCGATTCACGATTACGAGGTCGCGCTGGACGCGTTTCTGGCTGGTCGCTGGGACGAGGCCTACAACGCCTTGCATCTTGTTCCGCCACAGGATCTGGGGAAAGATTTTCTCACGACTTACATCCTGCAGCACAATCACCTTCCGCCACCCAACTTCGATGGCGTGATTTCGATCGAATCGAAGGGGTAAGGCGCGCGGCCAGGTGTGCGAGGCGCGCGGTCTGCGGCGCATGTCACAGTCGCATCGCCCCGCCGGGATCGATCGGCTAGCTTTTCCCCAAGCAGGAACTTGCCGTGTTTTTCGAGAATATCGCGAATCCGGAGTAGGATTTTCGGGTCGCCTTTTTCGCGGCATCGCTGTTGCTTTCGAAGGATTCGTCGTCGCACACACAACGGGTGCGGCGGAACATTTTCGGAATCGACTTGGACTTCATTAGCTTAAGAATGGGAGATCGATCCATGGCAACCGCAGTGGCAAAACGCGAACCGCGAGGCTTCTTTGGCCATCATCCGTTGGCGACGCTTCGCGAAGAGGTGCAGGATCTGTTCGGCGATTTGTGGGCCGGCGAAGAACCGGTATGGCTTTTGGGTCGCCTCATGCCATCGCTCGATATGGTCGAATCGGACGGGGCAATCGAGGTGAAGATGGACATTCCGGGGATCGATGCCAAGGATCTCGACATTCGCGTGAACGGCAACTTGCTGACCGTCAGCGGCCAGCGCAAGGAAGAAAAGGAAGAGCGCGGTAAGACGTGGCATCGCGTCGAACGCCGTTCGGGAAATTTTTCGCGCACGGTTACGCTTCCTTCTGCCGTGAAGGAAGATGCGATCGAGGCCAAGTATCGCGACGGCGTGCTCTCGATCAACTTGCCGAAGAGCGACGAGGCCAAGGTACGCAAGATCGCCGTCAAGAGCTGAACTGCGGGCATCGAACGCGGCGGTCGCTATCGTGCGGCCGCCGCGTGTTCGTTCTTGCGCTCCTGTGCGAAGATTACCCTTGGTCGATCACGGTGTTTCGCAATCCGCGGCGTTCAGCGATGTCATGGCTGCGGTGGTTCGTTGGGTGAAACCAGTCGTCCGGGTGCCTGTCGAACCTGATCGAGAACGATTTTTTGTGAGCACAGTTGATCCTACTCAAGGTCAACGGCAACGAGCGGTCATTCCGTCATGAAGGAACTGACCGCCTTCGTGTAGTTCGCGCGCTCAAAAGCGCCGGGATCGGCGCAGCGGGCTTGCGAGAGATTGCCGCGCAATTGGTTGAGCGAGACATACTCGCTGGCCTCCAGCCAAAATCGCAATTCGTCGATGATCATCTTCAGATGATCGATGCCGTATCGATATAAGGTCGACGCCACCATCGCGACATCTGCCCCCGCCAGCAGTGCTTTAATGACGTCCTCGGCGTGATGGATGCCGCCGGTTGCTGCTAATGAGGCGGTGAGCTGGCCACGGAGAATGGCGACCCAGCGCAACGGCAGCCGCAGCTCGTCGCGGGTGCTGAGCGTAAGGTGCGGCATGACCGACAGGGTATCGACGTCGATGTCCGGCTGCAGAAATCGGTTGAACAGCACCAGGCCATTTGCCCCTGCGTCGATGAGTCGCCTCGCCACGTTAGCCAGTGCGGTAAAGTGGGGGCCAATCTTCACGGCCAGCGGAATCTTGACTGCCTTGCG
>DASZPI010000170.1:0-4306 GCA_035550355.1 Pirellulales bacterium | reverse complement strand
AAGATGGTTCCACACGTCGCGCAACGCCATGTGCAGCGTCACATGCACCACGCCCAGGCCTGCGCGGCCGAGCAGCTCGGCGCTCGGCGGCAGGTAGAGCATCATGGCGAAGTCGCTGACGCCGCAGAACTCGGCGAGCATTTCGGTGTGGCCGGGATAGTGATGTCCCGCTTCCCACAGCGCTTTTTTGTGCAGCGGGGCGGTGACGATGCCGTCGATCTCGTCGGCCAGCGCCAACTGAGTTGCCGCACGCAGCGCGTCGTAAGCTGCCTGTCCCGCGCGGGGATCGATGGTCGCCGGCGGCACGTCGAGCACGTCGTCGCTGCCGCTGCGCAAGCAGCACAACACGTCAGGCGACGACTCGGCCTCGGCAACCGACCGTATCTCGCGCACGTCGATCGATGTGCCGAGCAGGTCGGCGGCGCGGCGCAGCACTTGGGGATGGCCCACCGCGATCGGGCGGCAGACGTCGTGGATCGCGCGCCAGGCGCCGACGATCACCTCGGGGCCGACTCCCGCGGGGTCGCCGACGGTTAACGCTAGTACGGGACGTTTCATGATTTATTTCACATTCTACGATAGAATCCATGCTTTGTTGATTGCGAGGCGGCTGTGAATCGCATTGTTACCGTGCTCGGCGGCTTCGGTTTGGGATTCATCGCGCTGGCAATCCTCACCGGGTTGCCGCTGCTGTCGAGCGACATTCGCGATCCGGCCGACCGCGCTGCCCAGCGCAACCTCGGCGTGCATCGCCTGTCGGGAGTGGCGGCCGGCATGGCGGTGCTGCTGGTCAACTGCGTTGTGGTGACGTACTTCATCGGCACCAGCCGTTGGTGCCGCGAAGTCAGCGAGACTTACAAGTTGGGCGAGGCGTTCAACGACCGCAGCACGCAGCTCAAGCGTCGCACGTTTCCGGCATCGCTGGCGGCGATCCTGACCGTGATCGGCATCGCGGCCCTCGGGGCGGCCGCCGACCCGATGACCGGCACGCGCCCGCCCGGCGAGGGCATCGACTGGGGCACGCTGCATCTGCTCGGCGTCGTGGTCGGCCTGGCCATCATGGCCTTCACGCTGTTTGTGCAAATGACGAATGTCCGCTCGAATCACGCCGTCATCGACGACGTGCTGGCCCAGGTGCACCGCATCCGCAGCGAGCGCGGCCTCGATTAGCGCTGCCGCGCTCCGTCAGTGCTGGTGATGGCTGTGCGCGTCGCCGTGGTGGTGTGTGTGGTGCGAGGCCTCGAGCTTCACCAGTCCGGCGGCCAACGCCAGGCCGAGCGCCAACGCAATGCTTAGCTTCATGCGGTCATGCGTGTGGAACTGCAGTTCGGGCAGCAGATCGCTGGTCGAGATACACAAGAACATGCCCGCGGCAAAGGCCAGCACTTCGCCCAGGATCATCGGGTCGGCACTGGGGGCCATGCCGAGGTAAAACATCGCCACCCCCAGCGGCACCAGCAGCGCGTACAGAACGTTCACGATCGCCAACGCCCGCGGGCTGGCGTGGCTGCTGGCCATCAGTGTGCCCAGCGTGAGCGAGTCGAACGGCTTGTGCAACAACACCACCAGGAACACGGTGACGCCGACGGCCCACACTTCGGGCGACTCGAGCGCCTCGGTCGAGACGGCAGCCGCCAGCACCACGCCATCGAGCACGCTATGCACTCCCAGGCCGACGAGCGCCCCGATCCACTGCGACGGCCCGCCGGAGCTGCTGCCGCGGTGTTCGTGGGCCTGGGCATGATCGTGTGCATGGCCGCAGGCGTGCTCGGCCGCCTGCTCGTCGGCCGGCGCATCGTGATGGTGCGAGTGGAACACGCGCTCGAGAAAGAACATGGCGATGAACCCGATCAACGTCCATGCCGCGGCACGCTCGATCGAGTGCATTTCAGCGGCGGCGTGCGGCAGCAAGTGGAGCAGGGCAGCCCCCAGCATCACGCCGCCCACGAAGCTCAGCGCCAGTTGCATGCGCGTGTGCGTCAGCCGCAGCCAGCGCGGCAGCATGCCTCCGACAAGCGAGCTGATGATGATTGCCGCGCAATATGCGGTTAATAAACTGACGGTCGACATGAAACGGTTCGCACTGGCCGCGGATCGTACAAAGCGATACAGTCTTGAGGCGATACAGTCTTGCAATTGAATTGCATTGCCACAAGGCCTGGCGGCCGCCCATTCAGGTGATTTCGATGCGCGCGTGCGTGCAACGTGTAACCGAAGCTCAAGTCACGGTCGACGGCGAAACGGTCGGCCGGATCGGCCCGGGACTTTTGGTGTTGCTCGGTGTTGCCGCCGGCGATACCGACGACGACGTCCGCTCGATGGCCGAGAAAATCACCAGCCTGCGGGTGTTCGACGACGAGGCGGGAAAAATGAACCGCTCGCTCGGCGAGGTCGGCGGCGCAATGCTCGTCGTCAGCCAGTTCACGCTGCTAGGCGACTGCCGCAAAGGCCGCCGGCCCAGCTACACCGACGCCGCCGAGCCGACGCTGGCGGTGCAGCTTTACGAGTCGTTCGTCGCCGCGGTTCGTGCGCTCGGCGTGCAGGTCGAGACCGGCCGCTTCCGCGCGATGATGCAGGTCTCGTTGGTCAACGACGGCCCGGTGACCCTGCTGCTCGATTCACGCCGCGCATTCTGAGGATTCAGTCTCGAGCCAAACACGCCTGGCGCGCAACGCGTGTTACTTCTGGAACGTGTCGATCACGCGTGTGGCCACTTCGTGCAGTTCGGCGCCTTGCGGCGAGACCGTTTCCCACACCGGATCGTGCAGCACCAGCAGCGTGGTGAAGCCCACGATCGCATAGGCCACGGCGGTCGCCCAGCGGCATTCGCTCCAGAGCTTGATCGCCGTGCCGAACGAACTTTTTAAGCGGAAGTGCCTGAAGTCGATGCTCCAGATCTCATCCAGAATCAAATGCGACATGAAGCCCAGCGTCACCGCGCCGGCCTTGTAGTAGCGCAGGTCGATGTTGCCGACCGTGCACACCAAGAACGCAATCTCGGTGAAGATCAGCGCCACCGGCAAGCTGTGGAAAATGCCGCGATGCACCGTCCAGTGTTTCAGGAAGTGGTACAGCACGAAGCGGATGAACAAGTAGATGATCGCACCGGCCAGGATCATCGACTCGTGCGTCCAGCCCCAATAACGGAACCGATCGACAAGCATCATCGGCACTGCCGCGGCCGCAAACGACACGCTTTCGTGCATCGGTTTGCCCGGGCCGCTGTCCAGGTCGGGCAGCATGCCCGAGACGCCGCACAGCGTGGTGGCCAAGGCGGCGGTCGGCAGCGGCACGTCGAACAATAGCGCGCCCCCTGCCCCATACGCGACCCCGAGTGCAGTGCTTGCCGACACGTGAATCTTAAAACCGGGCATGGCGAAGCTTCCTTGCTTGTGCCTTTGATCGATCGAGTTTTTCGGGTCGCGGACTGTACTGCATGATTTCGATCTGGGCAAGACCAGGGATTTTGCTAGCGGCATCCAGCTTGGCTGCCCGCAACGGCAAGCTAGGGTTGTTGTTGATCGAGTCGCGATATTTCGCGGATCGACAACGATGATTCGCCGCCACCCCTGCGCCGTTCATGCCGGCGGCCCTACTGCCTTTGCTGTGCCTGCCATGCAGCCCTACGACATTGCCATGATTGCCGTGCTTGCGATCGCGGCGGCATGGGGCTTTTACAAGGGGATGGCCTGGCAGGTGGCGGCGCTGGTCTCGCTCGCGGCGAGCTATTGGATCGCGTTGCAGACCGCCGACGAGCTGGCCCCGCACCTCAGCAGCCAGGCGCCGTGGAACAAATTCCTGGCGATGCTGCTGATCTACCTGGCGACGTCGCTGGTCGTCTGGATCGTTTTTAGTGTCATATCCGGTGTAATCGAGCGCGTAAAACTGCGGGCCTTCGATCGGCAGGTGGGAGGGGTGTTCGGGCTGGCCAAGGGTGGTTTGCTGTGCGTCGTGATTACGTTCTTTGCCGTGACGATGTCGCCGACGACGCGCGACCGGGTGCTCGAATCGCGTTCGGGTTATTACATCGCCTGGTTCCTGCACGAGGCGACGCCGATCATGCCGCGCGAGGTGCGCGAGCTGCTGGGGCCGTATCTGCACCGCCTGAACCGCGGGCTGAATCCGCGGGTTCGTTCGCCTGCATGAAGGCGTGCTGATCGGCGTGTGCGGCCGACGCCAAATGTTCGTAATTCCCGCGAATCCGAGCAAAAGAACCGGACATAAGAAACATTATCGGACGTTGGGAAGTGGTCGAAATCGGTGGGTTTTGCAGCCCGAATCGGTACGCTCTCGCGGCATGGGTACG
>DASZPI010000169.1:0-6793 GCA_035550355.1 Pirellulales bacterium | reverse complement strand
CGCGAGATGCTCCGCGATCCGCCGTTCACCCCGCAGCCGGCGCGCGGCCGCAGTCATCGCGGCACCGAGGACCTGTTCGCCGCGATTCGCCGGCACGACATTCTGCTGCACCATCCCTACGACTCGTTCGAGCCGGTCGTCGAATTTGTCAATCGTGCAGCAAAAGACCCCAACGTCCTTGCCATCAAGCAGACACTGTACCGCACCAGTGGCGACTCGCCGATCACGCGCGCCCTGATCACGGCGGCCGAAAACGGCAAGCACGTGACCGCGCTGGTCGAGTTAAAAGCCCGCTTCGACGAAGAGAACAACGTCAGTTGGGCGCGGCAGCTCGAGCGGGCCGGCGTGCACGTGGTGTTCGGCTTCCTCGACTTGAAAACGCACAGCAAAGTGTCGCTGGTCGTCCGCCAAGAGCAAGGCGTGGTGCGCCGTTACGTCCATCTCGGCACGGGCAATTACAATCCCAACACCGCGTTGGTCTACACCGATCTTGGCCTGTTCACGGCCGACGACGATATGGCGGCCGATGCCTCGGCATTGTTCAATTTGCTCACCGGCTACTCGCAGGGGCACGTGTGGCGCAAGCTGGTCGTGGCGCCGATCGACCTGCATCGGCGAACGATCGAGCTGATCGACGCGCAGGCGCAACGAGCGCGCGAAGGTCGTCCGTCGCGAATTTTCGCCAAGCTCAACTCGCTGGTCGATTATCGCGTGATCGAATCGCTGTATCGCGCCAGCCAGGCAGGGGTGCCCATCGACCTGATCATCCGCGGCATCTGCTGCTTGCGCCCGGGACTGCCGGGGATTTCCGAAAACATTCGGGTGCGCAGCATCGTCGACCGGTTCCTCGAGCACAGCCGACTGTACATCTTTAACCCCGACGACGAGGCGGAAATCTACCTGGCCAGCTCCGATTGGATGCCGCGCAACTTCTACCGTCGCGTCGAGGTCATGTTCCCGATCGAGTCGCCCGAGTTGCGTGATCGCATCCTGCACGAGATCGTGCCGCGCTACCTGGCCGACAACGTGAAGGCGCGCATCCTGCGACCCGACGGCACCGACCTGCGGCCCCCGCCGCCAACCGGCGACGCGCGGCACCGTGTGCAGGAAGAGTTGCTGGCAATTCGGCCTGGGTTGTCGCCGATCGATACCGCTGCGGCAGCGACTGCGCCCGCCGTGGCAGGTCATAACGGCGAGAGCTTCGCCGATCTCGCCCAACGCGCCGCGTCGGTTTAGTCGGCGTTGGCGCGCGCGAGCAGCGCTTCCCAGAACTTTTGCGCCTCGGGCGCTGCGCCGAGCTGCGCCGCGCGCTCTTCGAGCCACGTCAAAAAGAACTGCGCCGATTTGCGGCTGATCTTCGACTGTCCGTCGTTGGATTCAACGTACCACGGTGCGCTCAGTGCCGCGCGGTAGGTGCCCTTGGTCTCGGTCACCACGCGCACCAAGAACCATCCCGGCGAGTCGATCGTCACCGGCGGAAAGTGCCCGGTCTTTGCCCAGTCTTCGAGCCGAATGCTTTGGGCTAGTCGGCCGTCTTGAATGATCTCCATGTACCTCACCTGCTCGCGAATCGCCATGTTCATCGCAATGTCGATCGCCAACGGTTGGCCAGGCGAGAGCGTGAAGGTGTGTCCCGGCAGACGGCCGTTGGCCAGCGGCCGAATCAACGGGCCGTTGGTGACCACGACCCTGCCTCGGCGAAAACCTTCCCACCAGGCCGCGTAGTCGAAGTCCTCGCGATCGACCCACACGTACACGCGGTTGTAGCCAAGATGGTTCGGCCCTTCGCCCGTGCCGCTGCCGGCCGACGGTGGGATGCGCAGACCGCAATTCAGCACATGGAAATAAATCTGCTGCGCCCACACGCCCAGCGCCTGCCCTCCGTCGGCGCCGGGATTGCGCGATCCGCCCGGAGGCGCACGGCCAACGATCGGCTGCTTCGCCATTTGCGTGCGGCCGAACGACTCGTTAAGCACCTGGATCGAGTCGAGCCCATCTGCGGCCAACCACAGCGGCAAGTCCCACGACCACGGCGCGGCAGCGTCGATCCAGGCCTGTGCTGTTGAACGCGCCTTCGCCAGTTCGTCGGTCGTGGAAGGCTGGTTGACGTCGCGCAGCGGCAGCGACAGCGGCTTGGGCAAGCGGAAGTACAGCAGCGAACCGCCAGCGCGGCGGTCTTCGCCCGCCGACAGGTCGTAGAATCGGTTTTCATCAAATCGCACGACCGAGTTTTCAAAGGTCGGCGGCTCGTCGGTCGCGGCGCGCTTCGGGTCGGCGTTCGACCACACAACCACCGGCGCGACGTGCAGGTCGTCGGCGCGCATGAACAGTTCGATTTCGGTTGGTCGGCGGTGCACGTGCAGATCGCCCGACCACCATCCTTCGGCCGCCATGTCGACCGCGCGCTTGAGATGGATCGTCTTGCGGTCCTTCGAAAACGACTGCATGACGAAGTATCCCGAGTGGTCGGCATACTCGGGGCCGCGCTCGACCAGCAGCGTGTAGTTGCCTTTGGGGTACTTCAGATCGACCGTGCCCGCACAAACAAAATGATCGTGCCAGAACGGCTTTCCCGTGGCGCGGCGTGCGACGCCCGCCTGGTTGGCGATATGGATGCGGCACGGCACCGGCGGGCCATCGGGACCGTCGGTCACGGTGAGTTCCAGCTGCCCTTCGCCCGGCTTCTGCGCCAGCGCCGCCTGGACAATCCCGACCGCCAGCAGAATCGCAAGCAATGCTCGTTGAAAACAGATCGGCACGATTTTCCTACGCGGGTTGATAAGACGATGGAAAAACATAGCTTTTCCTGGTCGGCTTGAAGCTCGACCGCGACCGGCGCTAGAATGCACTGATCGTCGATGTATTCCGTAGTTTTGGCGGTGTAAGGCAAGGAAATGCCCGAAGATTTTTACAAAACCCTGGGCGTAAGCCGCAGCGCCTCCGCAGAGGAGATTCAAAAGGCGTACCGCGACCTGGCGCGCAAGTACCATCCCGACCTGAACCCCGACGACAAAACCGCGAAGAAGAAATTCCAGGAGGTTCAGGCCGCCTTCGACGTCCTGGGCGATCAGAGCAAGCGTGAAATGTACGACCGCTACGGCAGCTCGTTCGAGAGCGCCGGTCAGCATCCCGGCGGCGGCCGCGCAAGCTGGACCACCTCGGGCGGCGAAGGTGGCGGTTTCGAGGACGTTGACCTGTCGCAGATGTTTGGCGGCGGCTTCGGCGGTGAAGCCGGCGGCGGCTTTGCCGACCTCTTCAACCAGTTTCGCGGAGCGCGCGGCGGATCGACCCGCTCGGGCCGCCGAGGGCGCAATGGACCGCGGCCACGCGCCTCGGATATCGAATCGGAAACCGAAATCCCGTTCAACCTGGCGGTCACCGGCGGCGAGTTCCACTTGCAGGTTACCCGCGCCAGCGGCGTCGAGACGCTCACGGTCAAAATTCCGCCGGGGGTCGATGAAGGCAGCAAGATTCGCCTCCGCGGCCAGGGCGAGCCGGGCGCCGAGGGTGGTCCGGCAGGCGACTTGTTCCTGAAGGTACATGTCGCGCCGCATCCGTTCTTCACACGCAAAGGCAACAACCTGCACGTTCGGTTGCCGGTCGCGCTGCGCGAAGCGGTCGATGGAGCGCAGGTCGATGTGCCAACGCCACGCGGCACCGTCTCGCTCAAAGTGCCGCCCGGCACCTCCAGCGGCGCGAAGTTGCGCGTGCGCGGCTACGGCGTGGCCACCAAAGGCAAAGAGCCGGGCGACCTGTTTGCCGAAGTGCAGATCGTGTTGCCGCCGAATCTGGACGCCGAAGCCCGCGCGTTGATCGCCAAGCTCGATGAGCACTGTCCCACGCCGAATCCACGCGCCAAACTACGATGGTAACCGACCGAATTGCCCCTCGGGGTGTGCCGCTGGCAGGCCTGATGGCTGTTCTGTGGGCAACCAGGGCGATGGCATGGCAAACCGTTGTTGCCTCCGGCGATGAGCCGCAGGATCTGCAACAACCCGTGAAACTGTGGCTACTGCTGGTGTCGGTCCTGCTGCTCGGCGGAGTCATGCTTTGGGTCGTGGCGTACGGCGGACGACGAGCGAGGCGTGCGCAAACCTTCGCGTCCCGTCGCAGCCGGTTTGGTCCCGATCATTGGGCGGCGCGAAGGTTCCTGAAGCGACCAGCTGATCCATCGGCGAGAAAAATTCCCGCGGCCGGCGGAGGGCAAACGCAAGTCGACCGCTCGACCGACACGACGGGAAATTGAGATGGCCGACCTCGACTTTCAATCCGGCGATCGGCTGCACCGTGGCGCTGATTTTCGCCGCGTTTATGCTGCTAGGCGCTCGGCGGCCGACGAGCAGCTTGTTGTGTACGTGGCGGAAAACAACCGCGAAACCTCGCGATTGGGACTGAGCATTTCGCGAAAAGTCGGCGGCGCGGTGGTTCGCAACCAATGGAAACGCCGTCTCAGAGAGGCCTTTCGCCTGGGGCGGGGCGCGTGGCCTTGCGGGCTGGATATTGTCGTTGTCGCCCGCGTTGCCGCCGTGGATTTTGCAACGTTGCGGGGGTCGCTCGATCGGCTGATTCTGCGCGCTGCCAAGAAAATGGGCCGAGCCAAGCCATGAACTGGTTCTTACGGCAGGTCGTCGGGCTACCCAGTCGGGTGCTGATCGCTGGAGTGCATTTCTATCAGTTGTTTATTAGCCCGCTTCTCGGCAAGCATTGTCGATTCGAGCCATCGTGTAGCCGATACTTCATTGCAGTTGTTCAACGCGAGGGCGCGGTGCGCGGAACGTTGCGCGGGGTAGGTCGCATCCTGCGTTGCCACCCATGGAACCGGGGCGGCTTCGATCCGCCGTGAAGCGCGTGATTCTCGTTTAATCACGCTGGGGGGCATGCACGGGGGGTAGTAGGGTTCGGAGACCCACGATACCATTGCCCCCAACCTCCGCTTTCTTCCCCAATCTGCTCCTTCGCCATGATTTTTCGAAGGCTGGCAGCTCGACAAACCGCGTGTCCAATCGAGCGCGATAAAAATAGCAAGGCAACGGGACAAAAGTTCGCCTCGGCTAAGTTGTTGATATCGTTAGTGATTGACCGCCTGACCGTCAGGCCCACCCGAGGTGGACCGATCTGCGAGGGGTGCCGGACGCTGAGCACTCGTATGATTACAGTGCGTTCAGTAGTACGGTCTACCCATTTTCGGGAGCGTTGGACTTCTGCCAACGACTCATACCATGTCCATTTGCATTGGGGCGCCAAACCATGACGGCGCTCTAGATCTCAATAGGAATCATGCCCGTTCAATTGCTAATTGCCGACGACCATCAGGTTGTTCGCTCTGGTTTGCGGAGTCTTTTGGCTTCGACTGAATTTGAAATCGTTGCCGAGGCGTCGAACGGTGAAGATGCCGTTCGGCTTGCCGCGAAGCACAAACCCGACATCGTCCTGTTGGATATACGGATGCCCGATGTCGATGGCCTGTCGGCCTTGAGCCGCATCAAGGCCGCCCAGCCTGAAACGCCAGTTGTCATTTTCTCGACCTACGACAATCCCACCTACGTGGCGCGCGCCGTGGCCCTGGGGGCGAGTGGCTACCTGCTCAAAGGCACGAGCCGCGACGACTTGCTTAACGCCTTGCGCAAAGTGGCTGCCGGCGAAGAGGCCTGGACGCGCGACGAATTACGCCGCGTGACCGGCGCTCTGGCCACGCCGCGCATGTCGGGCGATGTCGAAGTGCCTTTGACCCAACGCGAATCGGAAGTGCTCCGCCAGCTTGCCTTGGGACTGACGAACAAGGAGATCGGACAGTCGCTGGGCATCAGCTACGAAACGGTCAAGGAGCACGTGCAACACATCCTGCGAAAGATCGGGGTCACCGATCGCACGCAGGCTGCCGTGTGGGCGGTTCGCAAGGGCTTGGTGTAAGATAAGCGACCAGATCGGCCGTCGTCGGCGGCGTGTTGCCTCGATGCCGGCCGATCTGCCGTCGCGACTCTAAAACTCCGAGCTATCTCCATGCCGAAGCCGACCGATATTCGTCTCGTCGAGATCAGCCACGAAATCGAGCGCATCGGATACCGCACGCCGATCAAATTCGGCGGGCGCGTCGTCACCGATGCGGTGTTGCTGCATGTCCGTCTGCAGGTGGAAACTCGCGACGGCCGGCGCGGCCAGGGCTTCGGCTCGATGCCGATGAGCAACGCCTGGGCTTGGCCCAGTCAAACGGTTAGCGGCGACGACACCCTATGGGGCATGTGCGAGTTTGCGCGGCGAGCGATCGAACGCGCCGGCGCCTATCGCGGCCTGGGGCATCCGCTCGAAATTACGCACGACCTGGCCCACGATCATGCAACGATCGCGTCCGAGGTGAGTAAAGCGCGCACCTTAGCCGAGCCGATTCCGCGCCTCGCGCAGCTCGTCGCCGCCAGTCCGGTCGAAGCCGCCGTTCACGACGCCTATGGCAAAGTGCTCGGCCAAAACTCGTACAACGTGCTGGGGCCCGAATTTGCCAATCGCGACATTGGTAGTTTTCTCAATGCCGATTTTGCCGGCGAGTATCTCGATCGGTACACGTTACGGCAGCCGAAAGCGCGCATGCCGCTGTATCACCTGGTCGGCGCGCTCGACCCATTGTCGGACGTCGACGTCGTGCAGCCTGTGGGCGACGGCCTGCCCGAAACGCTCGGCCAGTGGATCGCTGCCGACGGCCTGACGCACCTCAAGATCAAGCTCAATGGCGATGACCTGGATTGGGACGTCGACCGGGTCGTGCGCGTCGAGCAGGTGGCCGCACCGGTGCAGGCACAGC
>DASZPI010000168.1:0-2751 GCA_035550355.1 Pirellulales bacterium | reverse complement strand
ACGCCGGCGGTGATCACAACCGCCCAGAGTCCCTTCGGCTCGTCGAGCTCGGCGGCGTTCCAGTCGTGGGCGTAGCGTTCCGCGGCCTTCACGCTGGCGAACTCTGCCGAGATGCAGCATTTGCCGAACGCCGGCACATCGGTCGGCCGCTTCGGCTTCCAATTGTCCGGGTGCCGCACCACTGCCACGCGCACTGGCTGGCTATGGCGCGGGTTCGGTGCTCGCCGCTTGGGGATCGGACGGCGACGAGCGATTGCGGTTGAAGTTGAAGCCGCCATGCGTTGATTATCCTGCTGCGACTGCTGTGGATTGCGAAGCTTTTGCGTGGTTGCTGGTCGTGATTCGATGTTCGATTGGCCGGCGTGTTTGGTGATCGTGCTCATGCGGCAGACCTCCTTTGCTTGCGTGCCTTGCGACGTTCGCGGCGTTCCTGCTTGGCGCGTCGCTTCTGCTGCTGTTGGCGGTAGTCGTAGTCGTACGTCTCCCGTAGTTTCTCCGTGAACTCGCCGAGCGTTTCGAGCTCGGCATCTTCCACGTTCTTTGCCATTTGCTCGATGCGTTGCGCGAACTGCCGCAGCCGCGCCGCGATCTGTATGTCGACATGGCCGGCGATGTTCACGATGATCGTCGGGCAGTCGAGGGAGACGTGCAGGTCTTGGAAGTCGCCATGCTCCAGCATGACGCCGGTACCCAGCACACGTTGCACGCGAGCGACGTACAGGTCATAGGTGCCGACGTCGTTCAAGCGGCACCCCCTTCCTGGCTCGCGTTCGCACCGATCACCACGCACAGGTGGCCGGTCGGGTCGGCGGCTTCCAATTCATTGAACCGATTAGCAAACACCTTGGCGGCCAGCAGCGTTGGCTGCCAGTGAATCTCGACGCCGGGAGCCGATAGGTCGATCGTGGCCGGCAGGGCGCCGTTGATCGTCGGCACCATGGCGATTGCCACGCCGGCGGGTTCCGGCTCGGCAGGCGT
Source organism: Pirellulales bacterium (assembly GCA_035550355.1). GTDB lineage: Bacteria > Planctomycetota > Planctomycetia > Pirellulales > PNKZ01 > DATAXP01. Next base: position 1,773 of record DASZPI010000168.1, on the reverse strand, counting down.
CCAGTCGTCCGGCGGCGGATACGCTTCGGTTTCTGCAGCGGTCGCTTGCACTAAGCGTGCGGGCAGGGCAGCGACGTTCGATTGCGGGACCATGGCTGCCAGAGGAACGGCCACAGCAGCGGCCAGGAACGATCGGCGGTCGAGGGAAGGGGAACTATTACGAGTCATGGGGAAAGCCCTTGTGTGCGTTCAGGAAAGCCGGCGGCGCGACGTGCTGCCGTTGGCGTGGTGGTCGAACGAAAACCGAACCGAACCGCCGGCCTTACACCGCCGGCAGCACGTAGTCGAATTTCACGCCGTCACCACCAGGTGAGCGGCGAGCGTTGCGAATCTTCGCCAACATCGCATTGGCCGATTCGACGCTGGCCACGTCGCCGGCCTCTTCGAGCAGGTGGCCGACGTTCAGATTGCCGACGATCCATTTTTCGACCGGCTGGCCGTCGATCGTCCCGGTGACGCACAGGTCGACCTTGAACGATGAATAGTCGGGCAGGCCGAAGCGGTCGCCCTCGAGGCTGGCGGCAGCACGGAGAGCAGCCCACAGGGCGGCAGAGAGTTGGGCGGGGCTGCCGGCCGAACGAGCAGGGCCGGCGGGGCGATTGGCGGAACGGACGGGCGCAGCTACAGTGGACATGCGAACCTCATATACGTGGGGTTTGCCACGGCCCCGGGTGTTGGTAGCACCGCGGGGCCAACTTCGTTGATGGACGATCCATCAACTACGCCGGCATTCTATACGCTGGCGTATTGGCTGTCAATACTCCGGCGTATTGATTTTTTCCTGGGCGATGGTACGATCCAACCATGCCCGATGATCTTGCCAAGATGCTGCGGTCTGCTGCGTTGTCCTCTGGCCAATCGCATGCCGACATTGCCAGGGCGACCGGCATTCCCCAGCCGACGGTGACGCGATTCCTAAACGGCGCCGACATGAAGCTATCGACCGCGGCTCGACTGGCTGCCTACTTCGGCCTGGAGCTGCGGGAGGCCGGCGGAAAGGGGAAAGTGGCTGCGGCGCCGGCGAGGCGGAAGCGGTAACAAGGCATGGGGTACAAGGCCGATCTGTTAGTTTGGCTCCGCGGCGAGGGTCTTTGGGACGACCTCGGCGACGAAAGGCGACGTTGGGTCGAGTCGTTGACGGACGATCAGGCCCGGGAAGTCATGGTCGGACACGACCAGGCAATGATGGGAGAAATCCCGGAAATTGCGCAGCGCGTCGCGATGATGGCACTGCACAAACTCATTGCACTATTCGATGGCCATTTGCTCGACGCCGAAAACATCGATGCGGGCGGATTGTCGAAGGCCGGCCGGTTGCTCACGCGAGCGATCTTGGCCCTACGTAAAGCCGGACTCTCAGATGAACAGATCGCCAACGGTATGCGCGAGTTGAACACCGCCCTGCTGCCAATGCTGAGGGTGCTTTACAAAGGCCCGCCGGACGAGCGCGATGCAACGTCGCAGAACGATGCCTGACTTCATGCGCGAGCCACAATTCTGGTTCTCTGTAATCACGGCTGTTGTGGCGATCTACGGGGCCGGCGTTTCAACGTACATGCTCGTCGAGAAGCGGCGCGAATCGAAGTTCGACCTAGTGGTCAGCGGTTCGTTTGGCTTCCTGACGGGCCCGCGTGGACTCAGCGCTCAGATGATCATCATCACTGTCGCCAATCGCGGACAGCGCGGGGTGATCGTCAACGCCCCAGCCCTGCGATTGCCGAATGGACGCACACTCGTTTCAATCTACCCCACGGGCGACGTGACGTTTGCCCA
>DASZPI010000167.1:0-8148 GCA_035550355.1 Pirellulales bacterium | reverse complement strand
GCCGACCTTGCGGCAGCACGTGCGAATACGCAGCTGGCCAATGCGTCGCGCGTGCCCGACATCCAGATCGGACCGTACTATCAGCGCACCGAAAGCGGTACCACGTATTGGGGCTTTCGCATGCACAACGATATTCCCATCATTAACAACGGTGTACCGCTGCTCCGCCAACGGCAACAAGAGCTGCGCCAGCGTCAGGTGCAATGGGAACAGCTCTTCGCACGCGCACGGATCGAAGCCCAGGTGGCCATCGACCGCTACCAGCGCGCCCGCCGCCTGGTCGAGGCATCGCCTGCCGCGGCGGCCAACGATCTGCCCGAGGCGTTGCGCGGCCTGGAGGCGCAGTTCCGCGCCAGCGAAGTGGACGTGTTGCGCGTGTTCACCGCGCGCACCAGCCTGATTCAGCTTCGCCGCGCCTACCTCGATCTGCTCAACGAGCTAGCGCAATCGGCAGCCGGGGTGACGGCAGCGACCGCAGTGCCCCCAGAGGCGCTGGTACAGTTGCGTCTGTAGCCAGTGCGGCGGGTGCGTTGTCGACGTTGCGCCGCTGGGGAAGATCGAAATACACGCGTCGCAGCAGAGCGCGTCCGATGCGGTTGGGACGTGCGCGAAGCCGTTGAGCGCTCATAATCCTCGGCAACTCCGTTTGGCCTTGAGGCAACCAATCCAAGAGAAAAGCAACGTTCGCGAGGGACCGTTTCAGGATGGACGGTCGCCCCGCGAACGTCAGCCGCGCAGGCCGGGCAGGTTATTGAACCGGCCCGGGAATGTACGTTGTGCCGCTGTTCATCACCGGCGCTGCCGAGGGAGCCGCCAGGTAGGCGTCCTGGCCGCCGGGGCCGCACGAGTTGCAGGGCTGCCCGCGATTGAACAGCGAGCAACCGACACTCGCGGCACCGAGAACCGCTACTGCCGCTAAAACCATTAGCCTCTTCATGACTTGCATATCTCCGATCGTCCTTGGGAACGCTCCGTCACGCTGGATGGGAGGCTGTGGGTCGAGCAACTGTACCTCACGCCTTACGATGTGCAAACGAAACGGCGAGGTTTTTTCGCAACCGAGCGGTTGGCTTTTATCAACGCACGATCGCGAATCGCGGGGTAAGCTTGTCGGTAGCGCTCGTGCGCCTTCAGGGCGGGCTACCGCGGGGCCGGCCGAATGCTGTTCAAGGAAGATCGCTGCACTTCGATGCGACCGGCGTGTTTGTACTACGTGTTGCGGCAGACATGGTTCGCGCTATTGACGGCCGGGACGGTTGCCTGCGCCGCTGGCAGCGAAGCCCGCGCCGATGCGCCATCGGCAACGGCTGCGAATAACGAGACGAGCAGCGTCGAATCGCCGATCGATTCTGCAGCGGTTGCATTGGACACCGCGTCGGTCGACACCGCCGCGCTCGAGAATCTCCGGTCTACCGAGATTTGGCTGTTCAGCACGCGGCACTTGCCAGGCAACTGCCTGTACTGCAACGCCGCGCCCAAGGTGTATCGCGGCGGATGCTGCCAGCCCTGGCAGCCGTCGTCGGTCGACGAATTTCGCGCAAGCTGTGATCCGTCGGTCGCGACCGTGTTCTTCATCCACGGCAACCGCATCGATGCCGACGAGGCGGTGCAGCAAGGGATGACCACCTTCGCGCGATTGCGGCTTGCCGCGGGCGAGGGGCTGCGGGTCCGGTTCGTGATTTGGTCGTGGCCCAGCGAGCCGATGATTCCGATCGCCATTGCCCGCGACGCGGACCTGAAAGCAGGCCGAACTGATACCGAGGCGCATTACGTGGCCAATGTGCTGGCCAAGATTCCCGCCGAGTGCCCCTTGAGCATGATCGGGTTTAGCTTCGGCGCCCGCATCACTTCGGGCGCATTGCACCTACTGGGCGGTGGCGCTGCGGCAGGCTACACGCTCGCCGAGCCGGCCGCCCCGCGCACTGCCCCCACGCGCGCTGTGCTCGTCGCCGCGGCGATGGATTGCGATTGGTTGGTTCCCAATCGGCGCTACGGCCTGGCGCTGGCGCAGGTCGACCGGGTGTTCCTGTTGGTCAATTCGCACGATATCGTGCTCAGCCATTATCCGAACCTGTCGTCGCAGCGCGGCGTCGAAGCGCTGGGTTTTGTCGGCGTCTGCTGCGCCTCGGCCTTGGGCGACAATCTGGCCAAGGTCTATCAACAGCAGGTCGCGACCATGATCGGCAAGCGGCACGCCTGGACGAGTTATCTCGGCTCGCCGCAGGTCATGGCGCTGGTGCGCGATGAAGCGCTCTGGGGAATCCGCTAGGTCGCATCGGCGGCGCTTGTGCGCGCTGGAACGCGTCTTAGAATGGACCGTTTACGGTCGCACACAGTTTCGATTCAAGGAGTAGATTCGCAATGTCAGGCCCGATTGTCCGGTCCGGTGCAAGTGCCCGATTCTCTGAAAACTGGGACAGCATTTTTGGCGGCAAAAAGAAAAAGGCCCCCGCCAAGCCCGCTGCCGCACCAGCTAAAAAGTCGGCGAAGAAGAAGGCCGGTAAGAAGAAGTAGCCCCACGAGCCCGCAGCGCAAGCCAGGAATCACGTCCGCGCGATCGTCCTGGCGCTGCGAGCTCACGATCAACGCACGAACCGGAACGTGCCGCGCGTCAAGGTCGAGATCGCGCGCATCATCGGTTCGCCCGAACGGTTCTCAAGGGCAATCGTGTGGATCGGAATCGCCCCGCTGGGAAGGTTCTGGTTTACAAAGTCGAGGACTTCCGGACCGAATGCGCCGTCGGAAAGCAAGAAGATCGCATCGGGCTTCAGTTCGTGGGCGCGGGTCACCGCCGCAAGTGGAAACGTGTGTCCCGCCGGCTCGACGTACTTCATCCAGCGAAAGGTCGCCAACAAGTTGTCGTTGGTCGCCGGCAGCAGATCGTGCGCGGGCATAGGCACCGTGAGGTCGCTGAAGAAAAAGATGTAGTATTCCTGCGAAGTGAACAGGCCGCGCAGCGATTGCTTCAGCTCCGCAATCGCGCGGCGGAACCGGCCGCCCTCGTTCATGCTCCCCGACATGTCGACGATGAAGACGAACCGCGTACCGGCGGCGCGAATGCCAAAGAAGCTGGCCTCGTCGCCGCCGCGCACTTCGCGCAGGTCGGCCCGCGAAAGCTCGACAGCCCCCGGGCCATCGCCAGGCCCCGCTCCGGGTGTTTCGAGTTCGACGCTCATTTGACCATCGAGCGCTGCGACCCCCCGGCCGTGCGGTCCAGTGCCGACGCCGTCGCCGCCCGAGCCGCCGGCGGTCGCAAGGGCGGACGACTGCTCGGCATGTTCGAGTGGCACCAACAGCTCGGCCGGCCGCGGCTCTTCGAACTGCGCCAACAGATTCTCCGGCGCGGAGCTCGCCCCCTGGCTACCGATGGTCGCCCAAGCCAGGCCAACGACCAGCGCGCTATGCACGACCATCGACGCACCGCAGGCGCGCCACCACGGCGTCGTGAACGACCGCGTCGATCGTTGCGCAGCAGAGTTCATCGTGCCGACCAGCCGGGCCGTAAATTCACGGAATCACTTTAGCCAGAATACCAGACCACGGGGCGATAAGCAGCGATCGGCGGCCGTCCGCCCCGGGGCGATTTGCTATTCAGGCCAGTTGCCATACCGTTGCACCACGCGACCTGGCGAGGTGAAGGCGATGCCCAGATTCGAAGCGGCGTTGACCATCACTGCCTCGATCACCGGGCTGGCGACTTGCGTCGAATCGCGCCATTCGACGAGGAAATTCGCCCCCGTGCCGCCGGTCGTGTCGCGCTTTTCGATCAGGATCGATCGCGTTTCCAATGGACGCAGTACGAGCGGTTGCTCAGCGTACCGCTTGAGCAATTTTCCGTCGGTATTGTAATAATCGGCGCGCGTGATGGTGATCGACTGGTCGGCGTTGACGTTGTGAATGGCAAGCGTTGCGGCCAGCTCGAGCGTGTGCTGCGCGTTGTCGTAAAAGATCGACGAGTAAATCGGCACGTAGATCAATTCGCCGTGCTCATCGCCGTCGGGCTTGGCGGTTGCGGCCGATTGAACGCCAATGCCTGCGCCGACCGTGATCGCGAAAAACAATGCGACGGCGCTACCAATCAACGCTCGTTGCCGACTCATAGAATCGCCTCCTCAACGCGAGTTAAATGTTGCTTGGAACGGCGGCGGCGACATGGCGAGCGACGGATAGCATACCAATTCACTCGCCGGCAATCGCGTGCTCGCTGGTCAGTCGCAGGCACACTCAGCCTGCCGCGGCGCATGGGCGATCTCGGGACGCACATCCAAGCCACGGTGCGGAACGTGCTTGCTACTTAGAAAATGGCGGCTGCCAATCCATGTCCGCGGCGATTACGCTTCGCGGGCCGAGTCTTCGCCCGGGGCGATGACCACCGCCGGGTGGGTGGTGCGCTTACGCTCGATGCTCGTGCCAGGGACGATTTGCGGGCTCGGTGAATTTTCTTCGATGATCCGCTGCAGCTCCTCCGAGTCGATCACTTCGCGCTCGATAAGCCGCTGGGCGAGCGCCTCGAGCGCGGGGCGGCGCGTTTCGAGAATCTGCCGCACGCGATCGAGCGCCGTGTTGACGATCGAGGTGATCTCCTGGTCGATTTCGCGGGCGGTCTGCTCGCTGTGGCTGCGCTCGCGCGGAGCTTCGCCACCGGCCAGGAACGGCGAACGCGCGCTCTCGCGGTAGTTCACGCGCCCCAGGCGGCTCATGCCGTATTCCATCACCATGCTGCGGGCGATCTCGCTGGCGCGCTCCAGGTCGTTCTGCGCGCCGGTCGACACGTCGGCAAAGGTCATCTCTTCGGCAATCGTGCCGGCCAGCAGCACTTGGATGCGGCTCTCGAGCTCGGCTTGCGTCATCAGGTACCGATCGCCTTCAGGACGCTGCATGACATAGCCCAACGCACCGAGCCCGCGGGGGATGATCGACACTTTGTGCACCGGGTCGGTATTCGGCAGGCTGTACGCCGCCAGAGCATGGCCGCTTTCGTGATACGCGACGCGCTGCTTCTCATCCTGGTGGATGATGCGCTGCTTCTTTTCGAGACCCGCCGTGACGCGCTCAACGCCCTCGTTGAATTCGTCCATACCGACGGCATTCTTTCCTTTGCGCGCGGCAAGCAGGGCTGCTTCGTTCACCAGGTTCGCCAGGTCGGCGCCGACGAAGCCCGAGGTGATCCGCGCGATCTCTTTGACATTAACGGCCGAGTCGAGCTTCACATTCTGAATGTGCACTTCGAGAATCTGCTCGCGGCCGCGGACGTCGGGGCGATCGACGAGCACGTGGCGATCGAAACGCCCCGGGCGCAGCAGTGCCGGGTCGAGCGTTTCGGGCCGGTTGGTGGCGGCGAGCACGATCACGCCGCTATTGCTCTCGAAGCCGTCCATCTCGACGAGCAACGCGTTCAGGGTCTGCTCACGTTCGTCGTGGCCGCCGACTACGGACGAGCCGCGGGTCTTGCCCAAGGCGTCGAGTTCGTCGATGAAGATGATGCACGGAGCCTTATTCCCGGCCTGCTGGAACATGTCGCGGACGCGCGCCGCACCGACGCCGACGAACATCTCGACAAAATCGGAACCCGACAGGCTGAAGAACGGCACTCCCGCCTCGCCGGCGATCGCTTTGGCGAGTAGGGTTTTGCCGGTGCCCGGCGGTCCGACAAGCAGCAGCCCCTTGGGAATGCGCCCGCCCAGGTTCTGGAACTTTTCAGGATTCTTGAGGAACTCGACCACCTCGCGCAGCTCATCGACCGCTTCGTCGATGCCGGCGACATCCTCGAATGTTACGCCAATGTCTTCCTGGGCGTACATCTTGCCGCGGCTGCGGCCGAAGGCCATTGGCGAGCCGGCGCCCCCCATACGTCGTAGAAAGACCCAGATGATGAACAGCATCACCGCGGTGATGACGAACATTGGCGCGTGATTGGCCAAGGCGCCGGGCTTGTCTTCGCCACGGAAGTCGGTGAAGCCGTTGGTGCGCAGCATCGCTTCGAACGAGCCGTTGTCGGACTCGAAGCCGCGGCGACCGGTGCGGAAGTTCACGCTCTCGCGGCCGGCGAGTTCGGTTCCCGGCGGCAGCTTCGACGTGGCCAACTCATCGTTGCGAGAGTAGATGCGACGATCGACCTTGCCGAGAATTTCTTCGGGGCCGACACGCAGGTCGGACAGGTTGCTGTAGACGTAGGTGGCGGGAACGCGCTCGTATTCGCCGTCGACGCGGATCGCCGCGTCGGGGTTTTTGCTCGGCGCTCCCAATTCGATCAACTGCACGAGCCGGCCGTAGGGTAGGTCGGCCTCTTGTCGTAGCGGCACCAGGAACACGACCAGCAACAGGGCCATCGCCACTGCCACCAGCACCCAAAGCACGTTATTGCTGACCGGGGGCGATTTCTTTTCGGGCGTCTTGCGCCCCGGTTCTTTTCTCGATTCCATGATTCAGCTCCAAGATTCGGGCGTCGGCATGTCTATCGTAGAACCGCCTCGGCGGGTGTTCAACGCACCGCAACTGCACGCCACGTGCCGTGCCAGCGGGGTTGTGACCTGTGCGCATCGATCATTAGAATGCGCGGCGTAGTCGAAACTCTTGCTGCCTGCCGAACTTAGTCCTCTGCGCGATTGCTATGGCCGAAGGCATTTCCCGAGTTGCCGTGCTCGGTTCTACCGGCAGTATCGGTCGTAGCGCGCTGGAAGTCATCGCGGCCCATCCGACACGCTTGCGGTGCGTGGGACTGGCGGCGCGTTGCAGCACGGCCGAGCTCGAATCGCAGGCCAAGCAAGCCAAACCGCAGTGGATTTTCGTCGCCGACGACCAGGCGGCGCGGCAGCATTCGTGGGCCGGCCTGCCTACCGAAACTCGGCAGCTTGCCGGCGACGAAGCGCTCGAGCGGGCTGTGCAAGCCAACGACGTCGATATCGTGCTGTCAGCCATTGTCGGTAGTGCGGGGCTGCGGAGCACCTGGGCTGCGCTCGAGGCGGGCAAAACGGTGGCACTGGCGAACAAAGAGACACTGGTCGTTGCCGGCCGTTTGGCGATGGACCTGGCGCGCGACCGGGGGGCGACGATCCTGCCGGTCGACAGCGAACACAGCGCCATTTTCCAGGCCATGCAAGCAGGCCGACGCAGCGAGATTTGCCGTGTCATTCTCACGGCCAGCGGCGGACCCTTCCGCAATCATTCACGCGAGCAGCTTGAGCAAGCAACCGTCGCCGAAGCCATGGCGCACCCCCACTGGAGCATGGGGCGGAAGATCACGATCGATTCGGCGACGATGATGAACAAGGCATTGGAATTGATCGAAGCCTGCTGGCTTTTCGACCTCGACGAAGCGCAGATCGAAGTCGTCGTGCATCCGCAATCGATCGTGCACTCGATGGTGGAGTTTGTAGATGGGTCGGTTGTGGCGCAACTTTCCCCCCCCGACATGAAGCTGCCGATCCAGTATGCTTTGACTTATCCCGATCGCTTGCCGGGGGTAGCGGCGACGATGGATTGGTCGCAACGCCACCGTTTGGATTTTGAGCCCGTGAACGTCGAGCGGTTTCCAGCGATCGATTTGGCGCGTGAGGTGGCCCGCAGAGGCGGTACAGCCGGTGCCGTCCTCAACGCCGCTAATGAGGCCGCCGTGGCCGGATTCTTGTCCGGCGAGCTACGATTCACTGACATCGTGCCTTCGTGCCGCGCGATCGTCGAGCAGCACCATTTCGAGCCCAGCCCGTCGCTGGATCGCTTGATCGAGCTGGACCGTTGGGCACGGAAGGAGATGGCACGTTGGGTTTGCACCTGATCGCCGAGACGTGGCTGCAGTGGTTTGCCGAGCCCGGCACGTGGCTGGCCATCGCCGAGGTTGCCGGTGGCCTGGGCTTCGTGATCTTCGTGCACGAGTTGGGCCACTTTCTGGTCGCCAAGGCGTGCGGCGTGAAGTGCGAAAAGTTCTATCTCGGCTTCGACCTCTATGGTCTGAAGCTGTTCAAGTTCAAAGCCGGCGAGACCGAGTACGGCATCGGCATTCTGCCGTTGGGCGGTTATGTGAAGATGTTGGGGCAGGACGACAACCCAGCCGCGGCAGCGCGTGAAGCAGAGCGCTCGCGCCTGCCGGCGGGTGCCGCGGCCACCGAGCCGCCTCACGACATGCCGCACGGCGATCTTCCGCCTGAACCC
>DASZPI010000166.1:0-11040 GCA_035550355.1 Pirellulales bacterium | reverse complement strand
GAGAGTCACATCACGATCCACGAGCTTCCGCAGTTGGTGAGCTGGCCGCGCGACGGCGGCGCGTTCATCACGTTGCCCGAGGTCTACACCGAGGATCCTGATCATCCGGGGTGGCGGCACTCGAATTTGGGCATGTATCGGGTGCAGCTCTCGGGCGGCCAGTATCAGCCGGACCGCGAAATCGGTTTGCATTATCAGATTCATCGCGGGATCGGCGTGCATCACGCGGCCGCGATCCGTCGCGGCGCGCCGCTGAAGGTGAACATCTTCGTCGGCGGGCCGCCGGCGCTGGCTGTGGCGGCCGTGATGCCGCTGCCGGAAGGGCTCAGCGAGCTGTCGTTCGCCGGCGCCCTGGCGGGGCATCGCATCGGGCTGTTCAACGAGGCCGGCCGGCCGGCGGTGATTGCCGAGGCCGATTTCTGCATCTGCGGGACGATCGATCCCGAACGGCTGCTGCCGGAAGGCCCGTTCGGCGATCACCTCGGCTACTACTCGCTGACGCACGATTTTCCGGTGCTGCGCGTCGAGCGCGTAACCCATCGACCGGGGGCGATCTGGCCCTTTACCACCGTCGGCCGGCCGCCGCAGGAAGACACGACCTTCGGCCAATTTATTCACGAGCTCACCGGCCCGGTGGTGCCGACGTTGATTGCCGGAGTGCGCGCCGTGCACGCCGTCGATGCCGCGGGAGTGCATCCGTTGCTGCTGGCCATCGGCAGCGAACGATACGTGCCCTACGCCGCCGAGCGTCGGCCGCAGGAACTGTTAACCCAGGCCAACGCCATCCTCGGCCAGGGGCAAATGTCGCTGGCGAAATATCTATGGATTGCCGCCGACGAGGACGATCCGGGGCTCGAGGTCCACGACGTCGCGGAATTTTTGCGGCACATGCTCGAGCGCGTCGATTGGCAGCGCGATTTGCACTTTCAGACCCGCACGACGATCGACACGCTCGACTACTCGGGGACGGCGCTCAACGAAGGGTCGAAAGTTGTGATCGCCGCAGCGGGACCGAAGCGACGCACGCTGCCGTCGAGCATCGCCGAAGATTTGCGCTTGCCGGCCAATTTCACTGCTCCCCGCGTAGCGCTGCCTGGGGTCCTGTGCGTCACCGCTGGTGATGTCGCCGAAAAGTTTTGCGCCGCGTTCCAGTCCAACGACCCGATCAACGCCTTCCCGCTGATCGTGCTCTGCAACGACGCGGAGTTCACCGCACGCACGCTGAACAATTTCCTGTGGGTGACCTTCACTCGCTCGAACCCGGCCGCGGATGTTCACGGCATTGAGTCGTTCATCGAACACAAGCATTGGGGTTGTCGCGGCTCGCTGGTGATCGATGCTCGCACGAAGCCGCACCACGCGCCGGTGCTGGAAGAAGATCCCGAGGTCACCCAGCGCGTCGACGCGCTGGCCGTCCGCGGTGGCCCGCTGCACGGGATCATTTGATGCCTGGCTCGGCCGGCGATTGTCGGCGCGCCGCGTGGACGCGGCGGCTAAGCCAGCAGCGCGTCGATCGGCTTGCCTCGGCCGTCTTTGGTCACGTGGAACGGGCGTCCCTCGGTGACGTAGTACGTGTCGGGCGGGATGCCGAGCGCTTTGTAGATCGTGGCATGCACGTCGGTCAGCGACACGGGGTTTTCAATCGCGATCATCGGATGACGGTCGGCGGTGCGGCCATAAACCAGCCCCGGCTTAAACCCGCCGCCAAAGAACAGCAGGCTGTTGCCGCTCGAGAAGTGGCCGTGGTGACCGTACATTTTTTCGTCTTCGATCACCAGCTGTTCGCCTGACTGCGATTCGGCAAAGCCGATCGGCTCGATGCCGGCCTTGGGTTGATTGGCAATCGTGCGTCCGAACTCGGTGGCGATCACCACCAGCGTGCGCTCGAGCAGGCCGCGAGTATCGAGGTCGCGAATCAATTGCGCAATCGGGCCGTCGATTTGCTTTTTCATTTCGACCATGCGCGCGGCGCCGTTTTCGTGCATGTCGAAGCCCCGGAACGGGCCGTATTGATACTCGACTTGCACGAACCGCGCGCCGTGCTCGACCAATCGGCGCGCCAGCAACAGCCCATGCCCAAACCGGCGGCCGAAATAGTAGCTTTTGTCGAGCACCTCGGTCGGGCCGATCTTGGGCTCGTACGCGGCGAGCGTTGCCGGCGATTCTTCCTTGGCGAAGTTGAATGCGCGTTTCACCGGCGAATCCATCATCGCGCGGGCGGCGTGCATGGTCTTGAGATAATCCTCGACCTTACCCGACGACCGCAATCCGGCCGACGAGCCACCGCTGGTCGCTTCGAGCAGCGCGAGCCGGCGATCGAGCCGTTCGGCGCTCATGCCGGCAGCGGTCTCGAGCGTCGCCATGCCTTTGGTCGGGTCGGGGATCATGAACGGGGCGTGCTTCACTCCGTAGAACCCCGGTCCGATGTACTCGCTGATGAACTGCTTTTCGGTGTCGGTGGTGTCGATATCGCGGCCGATGTAGATGTACGGCGGCACCTGCGGATTCACCGGACCCAGCGTGCGCGCGATCGCCGCCCCGATGCTCGGCGCCCGCACGCCTTGCGGGAACAGGTAGCCGGTCATCATGTAGTACTGCGCCTTGAGATGCACGGCGCCGAACTTGGTTTCGTTCGTCAGCGATCGCAGCAGCGTGCCGCGGTGCATGACCGACGCCAGGTTTTCAAGCCCCGAGCCAAAGTGCAGCCCCTCGACGCTGGTCGGAATCGACGGGCAGGTGCCGAGCAGTTGGCTGCCGCGCATCCCTTTTTCAAATGGCGTATAAGCTTTCCAATCCCAGGTGTCTTGCTGCGCAACTCCGCCCGGCAGCCAGATGAAAATGACACTCTCAGCCCGCGCCGCGCCGCGGACGAGCAATCCTTCGTCGGCGCTGGCTAGGCGCGGCATGCCGGCCAGGCTTGCCGCGGCCGCGGTCGATCGCAGAAAGTCGCGCCGCGTGAGCTGGGCCATTACTTTACCCATACGAATTCGGGACTGCAGATCAGGGCCCAGTACATGTCCTTAACACTTTCGATGTAAGCGTCGTTGGCCGCGAGGTAGGCCTGTGCCAGGCGGCGCTCGTCGGCGGTCGGCGGCCGGGACAGCACCGAGCGATACAAACGATCGACGACGCGCGGCAAATCGACCTTGCGAATCGGCTTCTCGAATATCACCGCGCGATCGATCAACTCGCGCAGCTCGGGGCCGTTGAGCAGCTCGAGCGATTGCACCACCGCCACGTCGTCGGCCCGGCTGGTGATGATTTCGTTGCGCGAGGCCGGGCGTCCCAGCGCTCGCGACAGCGGCGTCGAGCGCGCGTCCAAATAGGCGCGTTCCTCGGCCGCGACGCGCTCGGCAGTCGCCAGCCGAGCACTGTCGAGGAACTGCTCATAAGTCAGCCGCCGCAGCGCTGGCGAGCGGAAGTACCGCGGCTGTGCCGGCTGGGCAAGGTCGAACTTGTCTTCGAGCTCCGCATCGTAGGTGGTTTGATACGTCGCGCTGGTCAAGATCAGCCGAATGGTGTGCTTCAGATCGCAGCCGTGCTCGACAAAATCGCGCGCCAGCCAATCGAGCAGCTCAGGATGGCTGGGCGGCAGATCGAGACGAAAATCGTCGGCCGGCTCGACGAACCCCAGCCCGAGGTGCCGCTTCCACAGTCGGTTGACGATCGAGCGCGAAAATCGTGGGTTGCCCGCATCGACCAGCCACTGCGCCAGCGCGTGCAGTCGGGCGTCAATCTCCGTCGGGATCGCATCGGGCGAACCGTCGGCGAGCGGAAAGGGAAACGCCGCCGCAATGGTCTTGCCGCTGTGCACCTCGCAGCGGATTTGTTCCAGGTCGCGTGGCGCGAACAGTCCGGCGAACGCCAGGAAACGCGCTTGGGGCCATTCTTTGTTCTCGAAATGATCGTGGCAGCTTGCGCACTTCATGCTCGTGCCCAGAAACACCTGGGCCACGTTGGCTGCCGTTTGCAGCGTGGTCGTGTGGTCGTCGTTGCGCACGTACTCGATTGTGTATTTTGTGCCGAGAATATCGGTGCTGTCGGCGTGCTTGCGACCGGGCATGGTCGGATCGATGAGTTCCGCGACCATCACATCGAACGGTCGATTACGGCGAAAGCTGTCGTAAATCCACTGGCGATAGTTGCCGTGCGTGGGAATGCCGCCTTGCGTGTTGACGTTTTGGCTCGCCAGGGCGTCTTCCCAAAACGGAGTCCAGTGCGCGGCATAGTCGTCGACACGCTCGAGCAACTGATCGATGGCCTTCGTGCGCTTGTCGGGCGAGGAATCGGCAAGAAACCGGTTCAGCTCGATCACCGTGGGCACCATGCCAGTGATGTCGAGATAAACGCGGCGCAGAAACGTCGTGTCGTCGCAGCGCGTCGGTCGGGAATGAACGCTCGAGCCGGCGCGGGCGGCGATGAACCGGTCGATGGGGTGCTCGACGCCTTCGACCGCCGGCGGACCACCGACCGCCGGCAGGCTGGCCAGACTTGCCGCGCGTCGCTCGACCAGCTCGCGCTCGCTGTCGGCGCGGGCTGCGGACACCGCCATCAGCACCACGAGCGCGACGGCCCATCGCTCAGCGAGGCGCGGGATTCTCGTACGTTGGGCCATTGATGTCGCTGTCGGCGATGATGTCGTGAATCACGGTCAACTTGGGCGGCGAGCCACCGCCGTCGGCGCGAACCGTCTGCGGCGCGTACCGAACGTACTGCTTCTGAAACGGGTCGTAGAACCGGTCCCCCTTCTGAAAGATAGGCCGGTATTCGGTGATCTCGCCGAACCAGGGGGGCCCGACGACTTGGGCGGGAATCCAATGGCCGCGCCCCTTTTTGTCGAGCATGTAGAACTCGGGATAATCGTGACCTTCGACCCACACGGTGCGGGCGAGGCCGCCATTCAAGCGGCACAGGCCAATGAACAAGGCGCTCATCTCTTCGCAGTCGCCGCAGCCGTTCTCGACCGCGAACAGTGCCCCGCGAAAGTCGCCGTTCTGGAACTTGACGTTGTCTCTGGTCCACTGCCAGAAGCGTTTGATCAGGTCCCAGCTCACGTCGGCCGGTTCGTGCCCCAGGTCGCGGGCCAGGTCGCTGATCTTGGGGTGATCGGTTTCGATGCCTGGGGCAGGTTTCGTCAGCGCGTCGCGCAGGTCGCCGGGCGGTTGCTTGGCGAGCGAGAGCGCATCGGGTGCAAGTTTGAACTCCGTGCGGTAGCGCGTGATTTCGTACAGCCGCTCGAACGACGCGCTGCCCCCCTTGGCGATCATCGGCACGGTCACGCGGATCATTCCGACCTGGCCCTTGTGAATGGTCTCGAAGACCTTCATGCCCGAGCTGGCTTTCTCGCTGAGCACGCGCAGCCGTTGCTCGGGCCATTCGATCGGGATCGGGAAGATGGCAACCACGTCCTTGGCGGCGCCGTCGGGAGCTTCGATCTTCACGCCCACGCGCAGCCGGTACGTGCGCGGGTCGAGCAGCTCGAGCGCTTCATCCAGCACCAGCGGCGGCGCCTTGGTCCGTTGGATTTCGACCGGCTTCGCGTCGGCCGCCGCGGCGCGTTGGGCGTCGTCGGTTGGCGGCGGGGACTCGTTGAACGCCTTGTTCTGGGCGCGGGCCGTTGCCGAGATGGCAACAAGGGCGCACGCCATCGGAATCACGAACCATCGGCAGCGCTGCATACTAAGAGCCTCGGATGCGGTAACTCAATCGACCAGCATCGGCTCCGCCGACCCACGTTCAACGGCTGGAACAAATCGCCACGTGGTGCAATTTCTAGTATGGAAAGGATGGCTGCAGATGTCAAAAAATGGCGGGCTAGCGAGCGGGTTTTACCGATCGTAACGACCGGCGGTCACTTGGCTGCACGGTTACTTGGCTGCACGGTCACTTAGCTGCACTATGTAGCCATTCGAGCACGACCCAGCCGACCTTTGCCAGGCTGAGCGCCGAGCAGCGGTTCGCCACGTCTCCCTCGGTGTGCCACCACGGGTACTCGAAGTCGATCACATCGCAGGTAGGAATGCGTGCGATCTGGTTGAGCGGCATGTGGTCGTCGTTCACTTGCAGGCCGCGCTGGTAAACGAACTCACGCACTCCGAGGCGCTTGGCGACCGACCAAACCTCGCTGACCACCGCAGGGGCGAGTTGTTGGCTGTTCGCTTCGACGAGAATCCGCAAATCGGCGTCGCCGACCATATCCAGCAGCACCCCCGCCTTGTACCGAAACGCCGGCGGCTGCGCGATGTACTGCCGGGCGAAGTGCGTTGAGCCGAGAAAGTACGGGTCGGGCGGGTCGTTGTAGATCAGCTCTTCGCCGTCGAACAGCACGAAATCGACGCCGCGCGACCCGCCGACGTCTTGCATGTGGCGACCGAGTTCCATCAGTACGGCGACGCCGCTGCCGCCGTCATTGGCGCCGATAAATGTGCCGCGCGGCTTGCGAGGGTCGCGATCGGGATAGGGACGCGTGTCGTAATGAGCGCACACCAGCAGGCGCTCGTTGCGGTCGGGGTGCCAATGCACGATCAGGTTGGCCAGATCGACCGCCGACCCGTCGCGCGGATTGCGGGCGCGAAATTCCTGCCGCTCGACCTTCGCCCCCAGCTTTTCAAAGTGCTCGGCGAGCATCTGCTGCTGCCGAATCATCGCGGCCGAACCGGCCGGCCGGGGGCCGAGCTGGCAGATTTGCTGGAGATAGCGATAGGCCGCGGCGCCATCGAACGGGATGGCCTCGAGCCGTACGGCCGGCGAGCGTTGCTGCGCGGCAGCGGGCGATGCGAGCCAATAGTCGCGCAGCATGAAGCCGATCGCCGTGAGGCAAAGTACCCCGATCGCGACGACGTACAGCGTTTGGCCGGAAAGCTTGCGCACCATGCAGGCATTCTAAGAGCGAAGAGCGGATAGCGGAAACCGGATTGCACCGGCTCAAGGGCCGGCATCGGGCGCTTTGGTGCCGGCATTCGGATCGTCGATTTCGGCAATCCGCCGCGCGTGCCGGCCGCCATCGAACGGTGTCTCGAGCCAAATCCGCACGATTTCCTCGGCCAGGTCGACGGTAATCGTGCGCGTGCCGATCGATAAGCAGTTCGAGTCGTTATGCCGACGCGCCACTTCGGCCGTGTACGCGCTCCAGCACAACGTGCAACGCATGCCGGCAATGCGATTGGCGACAATCGCTTCGCCGTTGCCCGAGCCTCCGAGCACGATCGCTCGATCGGCGGCGCCTGTGACGACGGCTGCGGCAGCCGGCCGGATGTACAGCGGATAGTCGACCGGCTCTTGCGAATTGGTGCCGTAATCGACCACCGTATGTCCAAGCCGCTCGATGAGCGCTTTGAGCCGGTCCTTAAACACAAAGCCGGCGTGGTCGCAACCAAATGCAATTTTCATACAGCGGCAAGCCATCAGCAATTGGCGTCGGCGGCGAGCTCGCACTGCTGTACGCCAACAGGCAAATCCCGAACGCTAATTGCATCAGATGTAGTACATGTTCTCGTTCAAGCGGCGAGCGCGGTCAATAAGCTCGGCGAACGTAACTTTGCGGAGCATTTCCTGCTCCATTTCGCTAACTTCTTGCCAGCAATGGCGCAGCACTCGAGCGGCTTGCGAATGGGTGCCGATGCTCGATTCGGGGGACGAATCGGGCCCTTCGATCACTTGCATGACTTCGCCAAGGGAGATTTCCTCGGGCGGACGGACTAGTTCGTAGCCGCCCGCCGCCCCGCGCGTGCTGTTGACGTAGCCGGCGCCTTTGAGCTGCAACAGAATCTGCACCAGGAATCGCGACGGAATGTCGTGGCGTTCGGCAATCTTGCGAATGCGCACCGGCTCGCCCGACCCGTAACTGGCGGCCAGTTCGAGCATGGCGATGCAGGCATACTCGGCCTTGGCAGAAATACGCATGAGCGGGTTAGGAAGGATGAACCGTGAATGATGAAGGCAACTTCGCGACCGCCTGCCGGAACTTCATGACTCGTCCGTCATCGTCCATCATTCCTTCGTATGCAGGCCGCACTCGGTCTTGACCGAACCGCTCCAGCGGCCGGCGCGTTCATCTTCTCCGAAGGTCACGGCGCGGGTGCAAGGCCAGCAGCCGATGCTCGTGTATCCCTGATCGTGCAGCGGATTGTAGGGGATGTCATTGTCCACGACGAACTTCCAAACGTCGCGCTTGGTCCAGTTGGCCAGGGGGCTGATCTTCACGAGCCCGAATTTCTTGTCCCAGCCCGCGATCGGCGCGGTGGCGCGGTCTGCGCTCTGGTCGCGGCGAATGCCGCTCATCCAAGCGCGCATTCCTCGAGCGGCCTCGCGCAGCACCTTGATCTTGCGATCGAAGCAGCACTGATCGGGATTGGTCTTGTACACCGGGCCGCCGTGCGCCGCTTCGTATTGCTCGACCGTTAATTCCGGCCGTTTCAGCTCGACCTCGATTCCGTACCGCCGCGCAATCCGGTCGCGGAGCTCGAGCGTCTCGCGAAATTGGTAGCCAGTATCAAGGTTAAATACCGGCACACGCGGCTCGATTTCGGCAAGCAAATGGATGATCGCGCAGCCTTCGGGGCCAAAGGCGGTGGCCATCGTCAGCCCGGGGTAAAAATTCGCGGCCGCCCACGTAATGATCTCGCGGGGCGGAGCGGCATCGAGTCGGGCACTTTCGGCGGCGAGCCAGTCCAGATCCACGCCCTGCTCGGCCGGCGAAGGGACGTGAGGCGCCGGATTACTGGCCAAGGGCAGCTTCGGAGCCATGGTGGCGTGCGTCATGATCAACTCGGCGCAAGAGGGTCGCACACGCAATGCTATCAATGTTGCTAATTTAGGTCAACAATGGTCTGCTAGCCCTATTATCGGCATACGCCGAATGTTGGCTTCAACCGCTTCGCCGGCCAGTCCCGGCTCGGCCGACGGGCTTGGGCTGCCGCGGAACACGCTGCCGCGGCCTGCGGATAGTTCCGCTCCGCTGGAAAGTCGCAATAATGGGCCATTGCGCCGTGCATTAAGCGCCGAGTACGCCGTTCTTACCTGGGGCAAGCTGCGATGTTCCGCACTTCCATGCTCGCGACCTTGGCTGTTGCTTGTTTGTCGGCATTGATCGGGGCGGGAGCCCTCGCTGCCGATGAGCCGGTCGATCTGACCTTGCTCGAAGGCAAGACGATCGACGTGGTGCTGAAGGCCGGCAAGAGCATGGAAGCGGTCGAGGTGGCCAAGGTCACGCCCGGCAGCGCCGCGGGTTCGATCAAGGCGATGACGGTCAAGGTGCCGCCGACCGGGCGCATTCAGCCGCTGGTGATGACGTCGATCGAAGAGCTGAAGCTCGACGGACAACCGCTCGACGTGCTGTTCGATCTCAAGCAGCGCACCCTGGCGCATTCACCCGAGCGGCGAGCAAAGCGGTTGGAATACGAGGCCCGCGTCAAAGAGCAGCTCAAGGCCAAGCGCGCGCATTTGTGGCCCGAATACTCAGCTCCGCAGCAACAGACCTTTGTCGACGAGGAAAAGGAATTCATCAACAAAATTGCCAAAGTCTTTCCAGGCATGACGCTGTACGAAACGAAGTACTACCTCTTTTACACCGACATGCCCGAGGTGCAGATCAAGGGCTACATCGCGTATCTCGACGACATGTACGCGCAGCTTTGCAAAGCGTATGGAGTGCCTGAGGGAAAGAACGTCTGGCGAGGCAAGTGCGTGGTCGTCGCTTTCGTAGAACGAAAATCATTCACGGAATTCGAGCAAAAGCTGTTGAACAACGCCGACTCAGGCGGTGCTCAAGGGATCGCCCACAGCTTCGGCAACGGCCGCGTGGTCATCTCGTGCTACCGAGGCAACGACCCTGCATTCTTTGCCACGGTGTTGGTGCACGAAACCTCGCACGGGTTTGTGCATCGTTACAAGTCGTCGGCGCGAATCCCGTCCTGGATCAACGAAGGAATTGCCGACTGGGTGGCCGCCGCGGTCGTGCGCGCCGACGACAACGTGCAGCGACGCCAGCGCGAGGCAGCGCGCATCGCCAAGGAATCGGGCTCGCTGGGCGGCAATTTCTTCGACGACAAGAACATCGAGGCCTGGCAATACGGCGCTGCGACCACCATCGTGGATATGCTGCTGAAAATGAGCGGCAAGCAGTATCGCGCCATGATCGACGGCATCAAGGACGGTCTCGATTGGGAAGAAAGCCTGAAGCAAGCGTATAACCTTACCGTCCCCGAACTCGTGCAGCGTTACGGCCAATACATTGGCGCGCCGAACTTACGGCCGTAACGCGGCAACGCGCATCGCAACCTCGAACCGCAGTCGCAAGCGCACGCTATGTCGGAAAACGTTTATTTGGCGGTCGACCTGGGGGCCTCGGGCGGACGCGTGTTCGCCGGACTATTCGACGGACAATCGTTGCGCCTGGACGAGTTGCACCGCTTCGAGCACGCTGCGATCCCGGCGGCGGGCAGCTTGTATTGGGACGTGCTGGCACTCTGGCGGGAGATTCTCAACGGGCTGCGCGCCGGCCGAGCCAAGTATGGCGCCCGCGTGCGCAGCGTCGGCGTCGATGCCTGGGGTGTCGATTTCGGTTTGCTGGGTCGCGGCGACACGCTGCTAGGCAACCCGCATTCGTACCGCGACCCGCGCACCCAAGGCGTGATGCAACGCACGCTCGAGCGCGTCGATCGGCAGCAAATCTACTCGGCGACCGGCGTACAGTTCATGCCGATCAACACCCTGTACCAGGTGATGGCGATGCGCGAGCGGCAGTCGCCGTTGCTCGACGTGTCCCGCGCCTTTGTCATGATCCCCGACCTGTTCCACTGGCTGCTGACCGGCGAGCAATGCAACGAATTCACCAACGCCACGACCACGCAAATGTTCGACCCAACCCGCCGCGGCTGGGCGACCGATTTGCTGAGCCGACTGGAACTGCCGACCGACATCTTTCCGCGGCTCGTCGAACCGGGCACGAAGCTGGGCCGACTGCGCCCGTCCGTGGCCGAGGAGACCGGTTTGTCGGGCGTGACGGTGACGGTGCCGGCCACGCACGATACGGCAAGCGCC
>DASZPI010000165.1:0-3503 GCA_035550355.1 Pirellulales bacterium | reverse complement strand
CATGGACCCCGCTTCGCTTGACGGCGTGTCGCTGATGGTGGTCGACGACAATCAGGTGCTGCGCCAACAGTTGGCGCGGTCATTTGCCCGGCGTGGATATCGCGCGCGCACCGCGGCAAATTTCGACGAAGCGATTGCATTGGCGCGCGAAGAGTCGCCGGAGCTGGCGATCGTCGACCTGTGCATGCCCGGCCGGTCCGGTCTCGAGCTGTTGCAGGAACTGAAGCGCATCGACCCGGCGACCAAGGTGCTGATGCTCACCGGCTTCGGCAGCATCGCCACCGCCGTCGACGCGATGCGACTGGGCGCAGCAAACTACGTAACCAAGCCCGCCGACGCGGATCAAATCTTGGCGGCATTCCTTAAGGCCGAGCGTCCCGTTATCGAGCACGCACTCGACGATCCGCAAGCGCCGAGTCTTGCGCGTCAGGAATGGGAACACATCCAACGCGTCTTGTCGGATTGCGGCGGCAATGTTTCCGAAACGGCGCGACGCTTGGCCATCCACCGTCGTTCGCTGCAGCGCAAACTTCGCAAGCTTGCGCCCGAATGAATCGCACCGAGCGGGTGCGAACCATGATCGTGCCCTGAAACAACAGCGCCGCGTCCCCTGGTGACTGGAGCACGGCGACGATTGCATGCGACTTACTGCAGCATGATCGTCAGGCAGTAGGCAACGAGGCCGGCTGCCACGAGTGCCCACGACCAGGACAACATTCCGCTGTAGTCTCGCTTCGTTCGGCTACGAGTTCTCATGCCCCAAGCTTAGAGGCCGCAGCACAAAGATTTCAATTCCGACAAATTGTCGTGCCGTGTGATGAATCAGCACAGCATCACGAGCCATTCTGATGGGCGCAAATGCCGTGTTAGCACGTTGACGCGCATTGCGCGGTTCGAAGTGATTAGCCGACTTTGGCTTGGAAAGCCGGCGAGTCGGTGATCGCTTCGACGCCCATCTTTACGCTCGCGCCGGGCGGCAGACGACGTTCGGCCGTCACGCCGCGTGTGGATTGCGCTAGGAACGGCGCAAACGCGGCGGCCGGACCGGTCGCGTAGTCGGTGTGCATTCGCTCGAGGATCTCGTTCCAGGTGAGTCCCGTGCGATAAATCGTGCGGTATGCCGCTTTGAGGCCGGCGATCTCGTCGGCTTTGTATCCGGCGCGGCGCAGGCCCACGGTGTTGAGCCCGACGACGTATCCGCTGCGGCCGTCGATGGTGACGTACGGCGGCACGTCCTTGACCACGCGAGCCAAGCCGCCGATCATGGCCAACCTGCCCACGCGGCAGAACTGGTGCACGCCGACGCCGCCCGAGACATAGGCACGATCATCGACCGTCACGTGCCCGGCGAGCATCGCGTTGTTGGCGATGATTGTGTGGTCGCCGACAATGCAATCGTGCGCCACGTGCGAGCCAACCATCAGTAGATTGCTGCTGCCGATGCGCGTGACGCTGCCAGCCCGCAAGGCGCGATGCACGGTGACGTTTTCGCGAATCGTGTTCGCGGCGCCGATGGCGAGCGTGCCGCATTCGTCCGACATGCGCATGTGCTGTGGCAATCCGCCGAGCGAGGCGCGTTCGAACACCCGGTTGTCGGGGCCCAGGCGAGTTCCCTGGCGGACCATCACGTACGCGTCGAGACTACAGCGATCGCCGAGAACAACATCGGCTTCAACGATCGCGAACGGGCCGATCTCGACGTCAACACCAAGCTGCGCCGTGGGATGCACGACGGCCAAGGGGTGGATGGCCACGAGGAAGGTTCCCCTTTACAGGTTGTGGGCCCGGCTGCCGTGGTGGCTGCTGTCCCGGAGGACCCTCGCGCGGGCATGGCGAGGTGGGGCGGGAGCTCGCTCGTTGGCGATCGTACCTGCCTGTCGTTGCTTATCGGCTATACCAATCGCGAGGTTTAACACGGTGCACTTCAAGGTGCGAGATCCTACCGAGACCTACAACTTTCAGGCGAGTCCACTCCCAGCGGGCGAACGCTAGCAAGTTCACCGGCGTGGTACAATGTCAGTTTCCTCATCCGCGACACACCATCCTTGGCAAAGGTATTGCTGCCATGCCCACCAACGAAGAAATCTACGCCGAAGCCGAAAAACTCAAGGACGCCGGCCAACTCGACGCTGCGGTCGAAAAGCTCGAAGGCCTCATCGCCCAGTCGCCGAATTTCGCACTCGCGCATTCGGCGCTCGCGGTGTATTTGGGGCGGCTCAAGCGCCATCCGGAGGCCGTGCAGCATGCGTTGAAAGCTTGCGAGCTAGAACCCAACGATCCGTTCAGCTTCACCGCCCTTAGCGTCACGTACCAACGCGCCGGAATGATCCCCGAAGCCGAGAACGCCAAGGCCAAGGCGCAAATGATGACCGGGCATTATCACTAACCCACCACAGCCGGCGATCGGGCGGGCCTGCGTGGCGCCGCGATTAGCGCGCGGCAGTCACCGAGTTCTCAGCAGCACGCAGTTTGGGCACGGGCAATTCGAGCACTAGCCAGCCGTTTTCCAGTCCGACATGCAACGACGCGTCCGGAGCGGCCGTGGGAATCGAAAGCTTTTCGAGGATCTTGGCCTGCAGCGACTCAGGCAGCAACGTGCGCGATTCCGGCAGCAGCGCCGTCACCGGAGCGCCAAGGATCGCGAGGCTCACCCAAACTTCCAACGGCGCTGCCTGTTGGCGCTGCGAAGGCAGCTCCAGCATCTCGGCGTACTTCAAGGCGTCGTAGCCAACACCAATGTGAACGCAATCGTCGCTCGACTTGGCACACAATTGCAGCGGCGATGCGCGGTCGAGAAACCGATTTACGACGCGCACAATGTCGATCCGCCGATTCGCCTCGGCAAGTTGCTCGGTCGAGCATTGCTCGAAGCCGGCGCGTAGGCCGCGCTGGTTATCGAGGTCGGCGCGGCGGCGGAATTGCTCGACGTCGGCCAGCGCCCTTCGTTCGGCCACTCGCTCGATGATACGGTGGCCGAATTGTTGCGTGGCGGCGAATCCGTCGTAAATCAGCCGGGTGTTGGTGACGACTTCAATCTCGCCGACCGGCACAAACCCGGCGCGTGGATCGAACGTCACGTGCCGTGTGCAGGCGAAATCGCAGACGCTGTGGCTGTAGACCACGGCCGGTTCGTGCATGCCCGTGGTCTTGGTCACCGCTTGGCCTTGAAAGACGATTGCGAACAGGGCCTCGGTCGTATTCGGCCGCAGGACCGAGCTCACCGTTCCCGTGATGTGCGTCTGGCCCACGGCGTGCGTGCCGTAAATCACCTCATCGAGCGGCCGCCGCTCGTCGACGGTTTTCTTGGTGAATTCGTTCAGGATCGCGGCGTCGATTCGCAGTACGAGCGGATACGTGCCATGCTCCGCGCGCAGATATCCGCGGTATGCGGCGAGCACGCACAAACTCACGATGACCAACAGAGCGACTAGAATTCGTCGACGCGTGAACACAGTGAGCAGTCGGGACAGCATGAAATCGCCCCCCCCTCGGGCGACCTCATT
>DASZPI010000164.1:0-7624 GCA_035550355.1 Pirellulales bacterium | reverse complement strand
ATGAAGAGGCACCCTCCCGGGGGGTAGTGGTTCCTCAATGCCGTGTAAGATATGGCGTTGAGCCGCGCAATATGATCGTCCTCTTCCGCTGAGCGAATGCGTTGTGATGTCGCAAACAGCCGAACATTCACGGCAAGTGGTTAGGCGGTGCCCGCGCCTCTCGGTCGTGTTCTCGTTCTGGAACGAGATCGAAGTGCTTCCAGAGCTTGTCGCGAGAACGCGTCGAGTGCTTGAGGCCGAAGTCTTGGCCGGACATTTGTCGTCGTACGAGTTGGTATTTGTTAACGACGCGTCGACGGACGGATCAGATGCCTTGCTGTGCCGGTTGGCGCAAGGTCGCGACGACATCCGTATGATTACAACGACGCGGCGATTTGGAGTCACGCCGTGTGTCTTGGCCGGAATGGAATACACAACGGGCGACTGCGTTGTGTACATGGATGCGGACCTGCAAGATCCGCCCGAATTGATCCCCAAGCTGCTCGAAACCTGGCGCGCGCAGCCGAAGGTCGACGTCGTTCACACGGTTCGCGAGTCACGGGAAGGAGAAAGCCGAATCAAGCTGCTGATCACGCAGATCGGCTATCGGATTCTCCGATCTACCTCATCGGTCGATTTGCCGATCGAAGCAGGTGATTTCAAACTCCTTTCGCGCTGCGTTGTCGATCAATTGGTCAACTTCCGCGAGAATCGGCCGTACATGCGCGGGCTCGTCGGTTGGGTGGGATACGAATCCGCGGCGGTCACCTATCGCCGGGACTCGCGTTTCTCAGGCACGACCAAGTTCCCGGTATTCAGCCGGAAAGTCATCAGCAACTTTTTTAACTCGGCGCTGATCTCGTTCTCCGACGCACCGCTGAAGGCGACGATCGTCGCCGGGTTTGCCTGCTGGGTGGCTTCGTTGTTCTACATGGCTTGGATTATTCTGCAGAAGCTCTTGGGCAATACGTTGCCCGGCCATGCCGCGACGATGGTCGCCATCCTGTTCATGGGCGGAATGAATATGCTCAGCGTTGGTGTTCTCGGCCTGTATGTGAATTCGATCTTTTTGGAATCGAAGAAACGGCCGAATTACATCGTGCGCGAGTTGTTCGGATTTCCAGGCAGCGTGCCGGTCGAAAAGCATCCTGCCGTCGAGTTCCGCTTTCCAGCCGCGAACCATGGTAACGGTGACGCGGGCGCCACGGCCTCGTGCGATTATCAAACAGCCGATCCATCGGAGCACGCGTGAGGGCCGATCGCGCGCGCTGTTTCAAGTCTGAGTTCTCAGTCTGAAGGGAATTGGATGCCGAGTCACGTTCTTGTCACAGGCGGTTTGGGCTATATCGGCTCCGTGCTTTGCGAACACCTGCTTTCGGCCGGAAATCGCGTCACCGCGCTCGATAATGTTCGCTACGGTCAAATCAGCGGATTGCACCTTTGCGCCAACGAGCGATTCAGTTTTGTGCGCGGAGATTCGCGCGACGAGTCGATCGTCAGGCCGTTGCTCAAAGACGCCGATGTGATCATTCCATTAGCCGCCGTCGTGGGTGCCCCGGCCTGCGACGCCGACGTGATTGCCGCGCGGACGATCAATGTCGACGCGATCCGCATGCTGTTGAAGCTGCGGTCTCCGCAGCAGTTATTGCTCTATCCGAACACCAACAGCGGTTATGGCACGAAGAGCGTCGAAAGCTTCTGCACCGAAGACTCGCCGCTCGAGCCGATCACGCTGTACGGTCGCACGAAGGTCGAAGCCGAGCAAGCCGTGCTCGACGCGCCACATTCAATTGCGTTCCGATTGGCGACGGTGTTCGGCACCTCGGCCCGCATGCGGCTCGACCTGCTGGTGAACCATTTCGTGTACGTGGCCGTGACCGACGGGTACATCGTCATCTTCGAGCGGCACTTCAAGCGTAACTACGTGCATGTCCGCGACGTCGCCGATTGCTTTCTGCACGCCATGGGCAACGCCGCGCAAATGGTCGGACGTCCCTTCAATCTTGGTCTCGACGCGGCAAATTTATCGAAAGCAGAACTCGCCGAAAAGATCCGCAGCCACGTTCCGAAGTTCTGCATCGAATACTCGGAGTTGCGGAGCGATCCTGACAAGCGGAACTACATCGTTTCGAACCAACGCTTGCGCGAGGCGGGCTTCGAAGCCAAGCGCGATCTCGACCACGGGATCGAAGAGTTGATGAAGGCGTATCGCATGCTCCCCCAACACCCGATGAAGAATATCTAGCAATGGTGTCCGGCGGCGGACGATCGCCTGTTCAAGTCGATGGCGCGCTGCTGGCCGGAGGTCTCGGCACACGCTTGCGCTCGGTGTTGCCCGATCGGCCCAAAGCGTTGGCGCCGGTGCGCGGGCGGCCCATGGTCGCGTATCTGCTCGACCAATTATGCGATGCGGGGATTGAGAACACGGTGCTGTGCGTCGGTTATCTGGCAGCGATGATCGAGCAGGCGCTCGGATCGCATCACCGGCGCATGTCGCTGCAATACTCCTGCGAATCCGAGCCGCTGGGCACCGGCGGCGCCCTGCGAAATGCCCTGCCCTGCTTTACGGGCGACACGATCTTGGTGATGAACGGAGATTCATGGTGCCAGGTGGAGCTAAAAGCATTCATCGCCGCGCACCAGCGGTCGCAGGCTGAGGCGTCGCTCGTGCTGGTTCAGATGGACGACGCCAGCCGATACGGCCGGGTGCTCGTCGCTGCCGACAACTCCGTCGAGCAGTTCGAGGAGAAGAAAGTAGGCGGCGGTCCGGGGCTGATTAACGCCGGGATCTACCTGCTGTCGCGCGATGTTATCGCAAACATCCCCACCGGCCGGAGCGTATCATTGGAACGCGAGGTGTTTCCCGAACTCGTTCAACGTCGCGCGCTGCAAGGGTTCGTTACCACCGGCAAATTCATTGATATCGGAACTCCCGAATCGTTCGAGCTCGCGGCGACGGTTTTTCCTTGATTTTTTGCGGTTCTCCGTGACATTTTTACGCCCTTGTTATAATGGGTGGTGCGTCTGGACTTTTTCGTCTGCTGCCGTTAGCCAGTCACGTCGTCGCATCGCTCGCCCTTCTTGTCATCGGTAAACCTTAGCGAATGATCATTAGTCGCACCCCGTATCGACTATCATTCTTCGGCGGCGGAACCGACTATCCGGCGTGGTATCGCCAGCACGGTGGTGCGGTACTGGCCACGACCATTGATAAATTCTGCTACCTCTCGTGCCGCTACCTGCCGCCATTTTTCGAGCACCGCATCCGGGTTGTCTACTCGAAAATCGAGCTGTGCCAGCACATCGACGAGGTGTCTCACGCTGCGGTGCGTGAAGCATTGCGGTTCATGGGCTGCGGCCGCAGCATCGAGATTCATCATGATGGCGACCTACCGGCACGCAGCGGCATTGGTTCAAGCTCGTCGTTCACGGTTGGCTTGCTGCATGCTTTGCACGCGCTGAATGGCCGCATGATCAGCAAGCAACAGCTTGCGCGCGAAGGGATCCATCTCGAGCAGGACGTGCTGAAGGAAACCGTCGGGTCGCAGGACCAAGTGCTTGCGGCATACGGCGGCTTGAATCACGTCGTGTTTCATCGCAGTGGCGAAATCGATGTTTGCCCCGTGGTCATCAGCCCGGAGCGCAAGGCGGAACTCAACTCGTACGTGATGCTGTACTTCACCGGTATCAACCGGACGTCGAGCAATGTCGCTGGCAGCTACGCACACCGCTTTTCCGAGCGAGAAAAGCAGATGAAGGCGATCTCGAGTCTGGTCGACGAGTCGCTGAACATCTTAGTCGGCGGAAGGCCGCTCGAAGAATTCGGGCAGTTGTTGCACGAATCCTGGGTTCATAAAAGCAGTCTCAGCGGCGCGGTGACGAACCCCATGATCGACGAGATCTACGAGGACGCGCTTGCCGAAGGCGCTCTCGGGGGAAAGCTCTTGGGAGCCGGCGGGGGCGGCTTTCTGATGTTGTTCGTTTCGCCCGACGATCAGGATCGCGTCGCGCACCGACTCAAAAATCTCGTTCGGGTCCCCATCCGCTTCGAGAACGCCGGAAGCCAAATCATCTTCCTCGATCCAGAGGTCGATTACTCGCGTGAGGACGAAGAGCGTAGCCTGGCCGGACCTCGCGTTTATCGCGAGTTGTCGGATTGCTTTGAGGATCGAGCGTCCACGCGTGCGGAAGGCTGAGCGCCAGTCGATCGGCTCGTTCTCCTCTCGGAAGTGGCTCCATTCACCTGATCGCTGCCTATGCCCGAATGTGCTCCGACCGTCGATCGAGTTTTTATCGCGGGTAGCGACACGCTTTTGGGCGAGGCGCTGATTCGTCGTGCAAAGCACGACCCCAGGAATGAGGTGCTCGACGAGCATGGCGCCGGAGTCCGACTCGACGATGCGCCGCAGCTGCAACAAGTATTCGACGATTGGCAGCCGCAATACGTAATCCATGCTGCCGGTCCATCGGGCGGCATCGGCTACAATCAGCGCTGCCCCGCAGTTTTGGCGCGCGACAATTTGGCGGTCCTGCTGCCAATTCTTGCGGCAGCCAATCGGCCGCACGTTCGTCGCTTGATCTATTTGGCTAGCTCATGTTGCTATCCACGCGACTGCCGTCAGCCAATGTCGGTCGCCGACCTATGGACCGGCAAGCTTGAGCCGACCAATCAGGCGTACGCGGCGGTCAAACTCGCTGGAATCGCGCTGTGCCAGGCTTACCGGCAGCAATATGGTCGCGATTACGTCGCCGCCATCCCCGCCAACGCGTTTGGGCTGGCCGACCATTTCGACCCGCAACAGGGGCATGTGGTTCCCGCGTTGCTAACCAGGATGCATACCGCGAAGCTTGCCGGGGCCGAATCGCTCGACATCTGGGGCACGGGCCAGGCGCGGCGCGAGTTCCTGCATGCCGACGAAGTTGCCGACGCGGCACTTTGGGTCATGCGCGCTCCGCAATGCCCGGAAATCATCAACCTCAGCGGCGGTATCGAGCTGAGCATTCGTGAGCTGGCGCAAGAGATTGCCGAAATCGTCGGCTACCGCGGCGAGTTGATCTTTGACGCCTCGCGCCCCGACGGGATGCCGCGCAAGGCGCTCGATGCCGAACCACTACGCGCGCTCGGTTGGCAACCGCACCGGTCATTGCGAGCATCGCTCGAACAGACCTACAATCACTTTGTCGAGCGTTGGCAAGCCGAGGAGCCTGTGAATGTTAGATGAACGCCTGTACCGATCGCTGTATCGTATTCGCCGCATCGAGGAGGAGGTGGCGCGCGTTTACCCGACCGATGTGATCATGAGCCCGATTCATCTGTCCATCGGCCAGGAGGCGATTTCGGTTGGCATTTGCGACGCGCTCGGTCCCGAGGATGTTGTGTTCGGATCGTATCGCAGCCATGCGCTGTTCCTCGCCAAGGGGGGCGATCTGCGCCGCATGATCGCCGAGTTGTATGGGAAGGCGACGGGCGTAGCCAAAGGCAAGGCAGGGTCGATGCACCTGCTCGATCCCGATGCCGGAGTGATGGGCGCGTCGGCCGTCGTGGCAACCACCATCCCGCACGCCGTGGGGTACGCCTTGGGCGTTAAGATGCGCCGCGAGCCGCGCGTGGTGGTGAGCTTCTTTGGCGACGGCGCCGTTGAAGAAGGCGTGTTTCACGAGAGCCTTAATTTCGCGCAGCTTCGACGTGTCCCGGTCCTCTTTGTTTGCGAGAACAACCACTACGCCATTCATTCGCGGCAGCGAACCCGACAGGCTTCGGTCGACATTTGCCGGCTGGCTGCCGCGCACGGCATTGAAGCGCACCGCTTTGACAATCCCGATGTGGTTCAATTGCGCGCCCACACGCTCGAGGCGGTCGAGAGCCTGCGCCGCGGCGAATGCGGACCGATCTTCTTCGAATGCACCTGCTACCGCTGGCGCGAGCACGTCGGCCCCAACGACGATTTCGCAGCCGGCTATCGCAGCCGGGCCGAGGCTGAGCCGTGGTTCGAAAGCGATCAGATGGCCGTTGTCGGCCGCCGGCTTGCGGCCGCTCCACGCAAGCGCATCGAGGATGAAGTGGAAGCGGAAATCGCCGATGCATTCCGATTTGCTGAGCAGAGCCCCTTCCCAGACGAGAGCGAGCTGTACACGGACATGTACCAGTAAGAATCTGAGATGACTGCGACCTCGACATTCGACGAAGCCATTCCAGGCGCCAGCGCCGATGCAGCGCAGCGGTGGTTCACCGTGCGCCGGACCCTGCTGGTCGTCTTGCTGATTGGCATGATTGTTTTGTCGAATCTCGCCTCGTACGCGTTTTTCAGGTATCTCGACGTCTCGGTCGCCGGTACCGAACAAACTTTTGCTCCCAACACTTGGGAATTTGTCGTTAAAGTGGTGTTCCCGCCGATCGGCGCGATCGGCTTGGCAGCCTTCGTGCTGCTGATCGAAGCCTGGGGCATGGGTTGGCAACAAAGCTCGCTTCGGCGGTTGTTGTCACCCGCGAACGAATCGACCCGGAATGACCTGTTCTACTTGTTGTTGTACGTCAGCGGCCTCAAACCGGTGCTGGCGTTCTTGTTCTCGTTGGGCACGGGCTACGCCATTCACCGCTGGGTCACGGCAACATTCTCGGTACAACTGCTCGAAGGCGTCAGCTTCATTCCGGCGCTTGCCGTCGTGACGTTGGTCAATAGCCTGCTTTTTTACTGGAACCACCGTTTGATGCACTCGCGCTGGTTGTGGGAGATCCATAAGGTCCATCACTCGGCCGAGGAGATGAACCTGATCACACCGCATCGAAACCATCCGATCGACTCGGCGGTGACTATGGTGACCTACGCCTTACCAAGTGCCGTGCTCGGCGCGTCCGAGCCGGTGATCCTGACATATACGTTGCTCAACGGCTTCTATCAGTCGATGGCCCACTCAAACCTCGATTGGAAGCTCGACCGTTTCGGCTTAGGTTGGGTCGAGCGATGGTTGCTCATCTCGTCGGGCGGGCACCGCATTCACCATTCGAAATCGCCCGAGCACTGGAACCGTAATTTCGGCATCACGCCGCTTTGGGACCGGTTGTTTGGCACGTGGTGGCCGGGACCCACCGACATGAAGCTGGAGTTTGGCGTCGACGATTCGCCGATCTACAACTCGGGTCGGCCGGTGCGAGAACTTTGGAGCGTCTTTCGGCAGGCAGTACTTACGGCGCGGACTGAATTCCGTAAGCTCGTCGGCCGGCGAGGTTCCGCATCGCGTACGCTCGACTCGGAGCGCGCTGCGAAAAACGATTCAATTTCGGTCGGTTCCGGTACTTAAAGGGGAATGCCGCCTGTGGAGCGAGTGCTGACTTTTGCCGAAGCGTTGCGTGAAGCTGTCGCTCAGGAAATGCAGCGCGATGAGCGCGTGCTGGTGTTCGGGCAGGGAATCGACGATTTCAAGGCCATGTACGGTACGACGCGCGGCCTTGCCGAGCAGTTCGGTTCGTCACGGGTCTTTGATACGCCCTTGGCCGAGGAAGGCATGACCGGCGTAGCGATCGGCCTCGCCTTGGCCGGCATGAGGCCGATCCATACGCATATCCGGATGGACTTTGTGCTGCTGGCGATGAATCAGATCGTGAACATCGCCGCCAAGGCGCGGTACATGTATGGCGGTCGGGTAA
>DASZPI010000163.1:0-4443 GCA_035550355.1 Pirellulales bacterium | reverse complement strand
CTCAAGCACTTCTGCCACGAATCGATCGACCCGGTGGCGATCGACCGGCAGTCGATGATCCCCGACCGAGTGGTTTCCGGGCTGGGACACTTGGGCGTGCTGGGAGCGTGCCTGCCGCACGAAGTCGGCGGACTCGATCTGACGCAGACGCAGTACTGCCGGCTGCTCGAAGTGCTGGGAGGCCATTGCGCGAGCACCGCGCTGTTCGTGAACGCGCACCACTCGATCGGGCCGCGGGCGCTGGTGCTGTTCGGCACACGCGAGCAGCAATCGCGCTGGCTGCCCAAGCTTGCCAGCGGCCAATGGATCAGCGCCTTCGCACTGACCGAGCCCGAGGCCGGCAGCGACGCCGCGAACGTGCAAACCCAAGCGGTGCCGACCGCCGACGGCCGCGGCTACGTGCTCAACGGACACAAGCGTTGGATCACCAACGGCGGCATCGCCCAGGTGCTCACGGTGATGGCCCGCACGCCCGTGCCCGGTCAAAGCGACACGAAGATCACGGCGTTCATCGTGACCCCTGACATGCCGGGCTTCGAAGTCGTCGAGAAGCGGATGGACAAGTGCGGCGTGCGCGGCAGCGCCACCGCGCGCCTGGCGTTCCACGACATGTTCGTGCCCAAGGAAAACATCCTC
Source organism: Pirellulales bacterium (assembly GCA_035550355.1). Taxonomy (GTDB): domain Bacteria; phylum Planctomycetota; class Planctomycetia; order Pirellulales; family PNKZ01; genus DATAXP01. Next base: position 3,807 of record DASZPI010000163.1, on the reverse strand, counting down.
GGCAAGCTCGGCAAAGGCCTGAAAGTCGCGCTCACCGTGCTCGACTTCGGCCGCACCACGTTCGGCGCAAGCTGCACCGGAGCGGCGAAGTTCTGCCTCGCCCGCGCCACGCACCACGCCAACACCCGCGTGCAGTTCGGCAGCACCTTAGGCACTTTCGAGCTGGTGAAAGAAAAACTCGCCTACATGGCGGCCGGCACGTTCGCCATGGAATCGGCAACCTACCAGACCGCCGCGCTGATCGACTCGGGCGCCGAAGACTACATGCTCGAGACCGCCATGCTCAAGGTGTTCGCCACCGACGTGCTCTGGCGAATCATCAACGACACGATCCAGGTCTTCGGCGGCAAGGCGTACTTCACCGACGAACCGTACGAACGCATGATGCGCGACGCGCGGATCAACATGATCGGCGAAGGGGCCAACGACGTGCTGCGGGCCTTTCTGGCGCTGGTCGGCATGCGCGACGTGGGGCTCGAGCTGCAAGGGGTGCTCGAGGCGGTGCGAAACCCGATCGGCAACTTCGGCCGGCTGGGGCGATTCACCTCGCGGAAGCTGGGCTCGATGCTCGCCTCGCCCAGCGTGCGCGTGCGCAGCACAGCGCTCGACGACGATGCCGGGGCCTTGGGCAGGCTTGTCGGCTCGTTCGGCTCCAGTGTCGAAGCCCTGCTGCGGCATTATCAAGAATCGATTCTCGACCGCGAGTACCAGCTCGGCCGAGTGGCCGACGCCGCGACCGAGCTGTACGTGAGTAGCTGCGTGCTCAATCGGCTCGACGCGATGCAGCACGATCCGCACGTCGCCGAGAGTGACAAGCAACAGGCCCTGACGACCGGCCGCTATTACCTGCTGACCGCGGGCCGGCGCATCCGCGCGAATCTGGCGGCGCTGTGGGACAACGACGATGCCGCCACCACGCGACTGGCAGACACGATGCTGCGCCGCGCGTCGTCCGGAACGTAGGATGGATCGAGCGCGGCGAGGCTCACCGCTACCGTGTTTTTTTGGTGGGCCTCGCCTTCGGCTCGACCCACCCTGCGTTGTCTATCGACAATGCCTGGCCGAGAAATCCCGTTACGGGCCAAGATCCGATTGGCGCGAGCGTTTCTTCTCGCCCGTGGCGCGTTTTTCTTCCAGGCGGCGCTCGATCGAGCCGCGCGTCGGCCGCGTCTTTTTGCGCCGCACGGGCGGCGCGGCGGCGGTGGCAATCATCACGCGCAGCTTCTCGACGCAGTCGTCGGCATTGCGGGCCTGATCGCGGTAGCGCTGGCTCGACAGCACGATCTCGCCGTCGACGGTCAACTTGCTGCGAAAGCGTCCGATGAAGCGGGCGCGTACCTCATCGGGTAACGACGGACTCCGCACCGGCGACCAGCGCAGCGTTGCCTTGGAGTTCACCTTGTTCACGTTCTGCCCGCCCGGCCCCGAGCTGCGCGCGTACGTGAACTCAAACTCGGCATACGGGATGGCCAACCGCGAGTTCACCGGCAACATGCGCTCAGCCACGGGCCACCGTCACTTGGTACGAGTGATTACCGCGCGCTGGCCAGGAACTCGGCGATCCGATCGAATCCCGCGCGCAGCGTTTCCAATCCCGTGGCAAACGACACCCGCGCGTACCCTTCGGCGCCGAAGGCCGAGCCCATGACCGTGGCCACACCATGCTGCGCCAACAGTTGCAGGCACCAGTCGCTCGAGTTGTTGACCGGCGCGCCGCCGTACGTGCGCCCCAGATGACCACGGATGTTCATGAACGCATAAAACGCGCCGGCCATCTCGGGACAGGTGACCCCCGGCAGCTCGGCAATCCGGCGGCGGACAAACTCGCGCCGCTCGGCGAACTTGGCCAGCATGTCATCCACACACTGCTGCGGGCCTTCGAGTGCCGCGACGGCTGCATACTGGCTGATGCTCGACGGGTTCGACGTTTCCTGGCTTTGCAGGCTGTCGATCGCCTTGGCCACTTCGGCCGGCGCGAGCATCCAGCCAATCCGCCAGCCGGTCATGGCGTAGGCCTTGCTCACGCCGTTGATGGTGATCGTGCGCTCTTGCAAGCCGGGGCGCACCGTGGCGAAGCTCGCGAAACGGTGCTTGCCGTACACCAGGCGTTCGTAAATCTCGTCGGCCACCACCAGCAGTTTTCGTGCGAGCACCACGTCGGCCAGCGCCGCCAGCTCTTCGGGCTCGTACATGCTGCCGGTCGGGTTCGATGGCGAGCACAGCAACAGCACCTTGGTCCGCGGCGTGATCGCGCGCTCGAGTTGAGCCGGCGTGAGCTTGAAGTCGTTCGCCTCGTCGGTCGCCACGATCACCGGCCTGGCGCCGGTGAGCTTCACCAGCTCGGCATAGCTGACCCAATACGGCGCGGGAATGATCACCTCGTCGCCGGGATCGCAGATTGCCGTGAACACGTTGTGCAGCGAGTGCTTCGCGCCGTTGGAGACGATCACCTGGGCGGGGGCGTACTCCAGGCCGTGGCGGGCGCGGTACTGCTTGGCCACGGCGGCGCGCAACTCTTGAATGCCCGAGGAGGCGGTGTAGTGCGTGTGACCCGCCTGCATGGCGGCGGCGGCGGCCTGGCAGATGTGCTCGGGCGTGGTGAAGTCGGGCTCGCCGACGCTGAAATCATACACCGCCTTGCCGGCGGCCTTGAGCTCGCGGGCCTTGGCGGCCATGGCCAGCGTGGCCGACGGTTCGAGCGCTTGAACAATACGCGAAATGGTGACGGGCATGAGCGGGGGTCGGGATTCGGGATTCAGGAATCGGGCACGAACGGTTCAGTATGTCGTCGGCAGGCGTGGTGGTCTAGTTACCGCAGCAGCTCCAGCGGCCTCAGCCGCATGGCCGACAGCGCCGGCACCAGGCCACCAACGCCTCCCATGGCCAGCGTGAACAGTGCCGCCGCGGCGAGAATATCGGCATCGACTACCAGCCGCAGCACGACGAACTTTCCGCCCCCCTGCCCGCTGGAGATGATGCTGGTGGCCGAGAGACCGTCGGCCTGATAGCCGGCGATCGCGCCCAGGGCGCCGCCCACGGCGGCAATCAACAGCGACTCGAGCAAAAACGACACCAGGATTTGCTCGCGACGGTAGCCGATGATCCGCAGCACGCCGATGTCCTTCGTGCGCTGGGCGATCGCCGCGAACATGGTGTTCATCACGCCAAACGCTCCGCCGACGGCCATCACCACCGCCACAAAGACGATCGCGACCAAAAATTGCCGGCTGGTCTCCGAAAGCTTGGCAAAGTATTCGAGCTCGGTTTGCGCCTGCACCGCCGATTTTTTGAAGCGCTTGGTCAGGTCCTTGGCCAGTTGTTTCGCGGCGTCGGCATCGCGAGCCTTCAGCACGACCGACGAGTACGTTTCCTAGCCGAACATCGGTGCGATGATGCCCCGCTTGGCCCAAATCTCCGAGCCAAACGTCGAGCCTTCGCTGGCCAGAATGCCAACAACGATCCATTGTCGAGCGCCCAGCTCGAACAAGTCGCCGACCACCAGCGGCGGACGATTGCGGTCGCTGCCCCACTGCGCGGCGACTCCTTCGCCGAGCACTGCCTGGATCACTTGCTCGTCGTTTCGCATGCCGTCGGTCGTCGGCCGCGGCTGGACTCCTGAGCGGGAAAACCATGCGCCTCCGGGAAGCAACCGCAGGCCGTGCACGCGACCGGCCATCGCGGCATCGTCGATCCCGCGCACCTGGATGAATCGCCGCTGCGGCGCTCCGGGCGCGGCGCCTTCGATCGGCTGATTGACGACCAGGTACGTCTCGCGGCTGCACAGCGGGCGGCCTTGCTCGTCGCGCA
>DASZPI010000162.1:0-7184 GCA_035550355.1 Pirellulales bacterium | reverse complement strand
CGGCCTTGCTCGTCGCGCACCACCTCGGGCTGGCGTTCCAGATCGCTCGAATCGCCGTAGCCGAGATTGCTCACCAGCTCGTCCATGGCCCCGTCCGAAAGGACGATCACATTCTCGGGATGTCCACTGTGCTCGGTCAGCTCGTTCATGCCGCGCACAAAGGCGAGCATCACGATCAACAGCCCCACGACCAGCGTGAAGGCCAGCGACGTGAGCAACGTCGTTCGCCAGCGCACCACCAGGTTGCGGACGTTGTAGCGCAGCGGCACGCGCCCCAACAGCAGCAACGCGCCTAGCGCCATGGCAGCCAGCAGCAGACCAATGTGTAACGGTTCCGAAACCATTTCCAATCCGTGACCGACGCCGCGCACGTCCTTCACTCACCGGGAGCAGGTGCCCGAAGGGCGGATGAGGGTGAAGCGGCATGGACGACGAGTTCCAGTTCCGCCGCACCTTCGCCCGCTCGCCGCGGCGAGCACCCTTGCCCCATGCGCCATGGGCAACCATCCCCGGCCATCCTAGGCCATGGCTTGCTCGTTGAGAACCGCGCGGGTTTTCTGACGTGCGGCGCGGTAGGTGAACTGCGTGGCCCGCTGCTTGCCCTTGGCGATCAGATCGCTGCGCAGGTTGGCGTCGTCGAGCAGGCGGCGCAAAGCATGCTCCATCGCGTCGATGCTGAGCGGGTCGGCCGCCAACACCGCATCGCCGCCGACCTCGCTGAGCGCTGTCCCCTGGCCGATCAGCACCGGCGTGCCGGCCGCCATCGCTTCGACCGGCGGCGAGCCGAAGCCTTCGTACATCGAACAAAAGGCAAAGCAGGTGGCGTGGCGGTACAGGGCCGGCAGCTCGCGATCGTCCACATGGCCGAGGAACACAATGTTCTTGGGCATGGCGGTGAATTCGACCGAACCAAAAATCTGGCTGGCCCCCTTCGCGCCGACCACAGCCAGGCCTACGTCGGGCGCGTAGTCTGCCTCGATGCGCTGCCAAGCCTGGAGCAAGCGATTGAGGTTCTTGCGCGGCTCGAGCGAACCCAGCGACAGCACGTACCGCTTAAACGGTATGCCCAGCCGCTGCTTGAACGCCTCAGCATCGCTGTCGTCGGGCGAGAAAAAGCGATCGTCGACGCCGGCATACACCACGGTCACTTTCTCCGGTGCGATATCGCAGTGGTGCAGGATGCGCGACTTCGAAAACTCGGAAACCGTGATGATGTGCCGTACGCGCCGGGCGATTTTCGGCGTGAGGAACTGGTACCACGCGGCGAACTTCGGGTTCATCCACTCGGGATGTTCCATCGGAATGACGTCGTGCAGCGTGAGCACCTGGGCCGAGACAGCCAGCGGCCCGGTGTTGCTCGGGCTCCACAGCAGCCCACCGCGACAGCGCCATGGCAACGAGAACTGCTCCCACGCGTGTCCCCGCATGGCGCGCAACGGCTTGCTCGGCGCGATCTGCCGCAGCTCGGCGAGCTCGTCGCCGCGCAGCAGCTCCAACAGGTAGCGTTGCACGCCGGTCAACGTGGTCGACAGGCAGCGTGTGTTGACGTAGATCATCGCGTGTAGGCGGCGTCGCGTTGCTGGCTTGGGACGGCGGTCACGTTGTCGGTTCTGGCGGGACCGCGCGCCGCAACCAGCTCGGCCAGCAATGCCTCGGCCCGATCGAGTGCCGCAGCGCGCGTGTAGATGCGCGCGCGTTCGAGGCAGTTCTGCTGGCAGTGGTGAAACGCCGGCTCGTCGCTTACGAACGCGTGCAACTGCCCGGCCAGCGATTCCTGATCTTCCCACGGGATGTTCAGCCCGAGTTGTCCCTCGGCCATCTCGCGCCCCAGCGGGCTCAGGCGATCGCAGACGGCGAAAATCGGCGTGCCGGTCGCAATGCACGGAATCAGCTTGCTGGGGATGAACGACGCGCCGATCCCCGGCTTCTCGGTGATCACAAACAGGTCGGCCTCGTGCAGCGCGCGGGCGAAACCGGCCTCGTCGAGAAACGGGCCGAAGCGGAACCGCGCGTCGCCCGATTGCTCGATGAACGCGCGGACATTCGCCGCCTCGCCGCCATCGCCGTGCACGCGGAACTCGAACGCCAGGTCGAGCGAGTGCAGCTTCTCGCACAGCTCGCGCAGCCCCTGCTTCGCGCCGATGTTGCCTGCGTACAGCAGCACCGGGGCTTTGCGCACCGGGCGGTTCGCCTTCGCGGGCAATGCCTGCACTTCAGCGGCCAAGGTGTCGTTCAACCAATTCGGGAACAGCGCGATTGGCGTGCTGGGCCGAATAATGGTTCGCACGCGCTCGACCATCGTGGGCGAAATGCTGCTGGCCATGTCGCCGCGCCCGAACAGCAGGCTCTGAATCGCGGAGGCAAACTGATCGAACCGCCGCGACTTGCTCATGCCGGTCGAGGCGAACGCGTCGGCGGGAATGTCCTGAATGTTCAGCCACAGCGGCTCGCGCAACAAGGTGCGGCGGACCCCCGCGTAGGCGACGGCCGATACCAGCGGGCAGAACGCCATCACGGCATCGAACCGCCGCGGCGGGACCAAGCTGCGCAGCAAGCTCGCAAAGAACGAGGCCTCGAGTTGCAGCCGAGCGACCAGCGATTGCGGCCGAGCCGGCACGAACAATCCGTAGCGGCGAACGTCGACGCCGCGAATCGTTTCGCGGCGCACGCGCCATGGCGAATCGTCCGATTTGCGCCGCCACTCGGGATAGTACGGGTGCGTGGTGAAGACCGTCACGTCGTGGCCGCGCTCGGCCAGGCCGAAACAAAGGTCCGAAAAGACGGACGCCCCGCCGCCGCGATCGGGCCAGAACAGATTCGTGACGACCAGCAACCTCACGCCGGAATCTCCAGGCGACTGGTCCAGGCCTCGTAAATCTCTTCAAAGGTTTGTTGCAGCGACTTCGTGATGCCCCAGCCCGGATAATGCTGCTGCATCTTCTCGAGGCACGAGATGTAGCAGATATGGTCGCCCTCGCGGTTCCGCTGGTCGTACTCGTGTTGCATTGCAATGCCCGAGATCGACTCGATCAGCCGGAAGGCTTCGAGAATCGAGATCGAGTTGTCGCGGCCGCCGCCGATGTTGTACACCTCGCCCGAGCGCGGCGCCTCGATGAACCGGCGCATGAACTCGACGACGTCGGTCGAGTGGATGTTGTCGCGAACCTGCTTCCCCTTGTAGCCAAAGATGCGGTAAGTGCGGCGCTCGAGATTGCACTTGATCAGGTAGCTCAAGAAGCCGTGCAGCTCGACGCCCGAATGATTGGGGCCCGTGAGGCAGCCGCCGCGCAGGCAGCACGTGGGCATGCCGAAGTAGCGTCCGTATTCCTGCACCAGAATGTCGGCGGCCACTTTCGACGCGCCGAACAGCGAGTGCTTCGACTGGTCGATGCGGAAGCTCTCGGCGATGCCGTCGTGATCTTGCGGGTCGGCGTAGTCCCAGCGAGTTTCCAGCTCGACCAGCGGCAGCTCGTTCGGCGCATCGCCATACACCTTGTTGGTCGACATGTGCACCAGCGGCGCTTCGGGACACGCCTGCCGGGCCGACTCGAGCAAGTTGAGCGTGCCGCCGGCGTTCACGTCGAAGTCGTCGAACGGCCGCGAGGCGGCGAGATCGTGGCTGGGCTGGGCCGCGGTGTGAATGATCGCCGTCGGCGCAAGCTCTCGCACGAGCGCCAGCAACGGTTCGCGGCGGCGAATGTCGAGCTCGTGATGCTCGAACCCTGGGTAGTCCTGCTGCAACCGCTGCAGGTTCCAACGGGTATCGCCGCTGGGGCCGAAGAAATCGGCCCGCATGTTGTTGTCGATGCCGTGCACCTTCCAGCCGGCGCGCGAGAAATGTGCCACGACCTCGCTGCCGATCAGGCCGCTCGAGCCGGTCACCAACAGGATGCGTCGCTTCATGAAGTGTCCAGGTTCGCTCGAGTTCACCCGCACCTGCCCCCGCGTCGGTGGCGCCGTCTGGCAAAAATCGCGGCAAATTGCGGCATCGACCCATACTACGAACGGCAAAATGCCGACGCAACTAGCGAGTTTCGCGCTTCACCCGAGCCGCGGCGTCAAAATCGCCCATGGTTTTCAAGCAACTTTGGCGAACACGTCGGACACGCGCACGGTGCGCGCACTCCATGCCGGCAGCAAACTACCCAAGAGCGAAGTGACGAACCCGATCGCCAGGCCCCAGCCGATCGCAGCCTGCGGAATGAAAAACGCCGGAAAGAACGCGATCGGAAATTTCAGCCCGCCCAGCACGTTGTTCACGACGTAGTACGTCGTTGCCGCGCTGGTTACGCCCGCCAAGGTGCCGACGACGAGCGCCTCGCCGAGCACCAGCAGCATGATTTGCCCTGGGAGGAAGCCGAGCACCTTGAGCACGGCCATTTCCAGACGGCGCTCGCGGACGCTGATGCTGATGGCGTTGGAAATGATCAGCGACAACGTCACCAGGATCGCGGGCGACAACAGCCAGCGCATGCCCCAAATCAGGTCGCGATACGCTTCCAGAAAGCTCGACACGCCCGACGATTCGGTTTCGACCTTCACGGCCGGCATCGAGTAGTACGGACTCGACATGATCTGCTCGGCGACGCGGGCATAGCTTTGCTGATCGGGGACGCGAACCCATACCAGGTTCAGCGTCTTTTGCGCCATCGCGTGCGCTTGGCCGCGATGCGTGCGTTTGTAGTCGTCGAGCGCTTCGTTCAGATACTCGCGATTCATCACCGCGGTTTGATCGTAGCGCGAGACCGAGAACGTGCCGACAATATCAAACTCCAGGTTGATGTCCTTGTAGTTCAGCCCGTGCAGCACGATGCGTTCGCCGACGCGCTTGTTGATGGCCGCCAGGCGCTCGCGGCCGATGACGATCGCCCGGCGATTGTTCTCCATCCGCCGGATCAGGCGCTCGAGCTCGGCGGCTTCGTCGCCGGTGAGCCGATCGAGCTCGTCCATCATGGTCGTCATTTTGCGCGGCTGCATGGCAATGGCGAACACCAGGTTCTCGCGCGTGCGGCTCGTGGGATCGAGCGTGCCGCCGAAGAACTGCCAGGTCATCGAGTCGGTTGGATGCGCGTCGCTGGGTCGACGGGCCGCTCCTTCGGCGAGTGTCGCCGCGTAAGCGAACGGCATCTGGCTGGGAATCTGCCAGCGCTCGGTGACGATTGCCTTCAGGTTGCTGCTCTTCTCGGCGGTCACTTCGTCGAGAAACGACAGCACCGACCACACCAACGTAACCACGAACACCAACACGATGGTGCCCAAGGCGGTGAGCACGGTACGCAGCAAGTTGCGCCGCAGGTTTTTGACGATCAGAGCGACGTACTTCATCGGACCTTCAACGAGCGGAACCGGTGTATCGAGTGACTCACGTGACCGCTTCCTTACGCGTGCGGCTGGTTTCGGCGGCCAGGCGACCCTTGTCGACGTGCAACACGCGATGCGCCCGCGCTGCGGCGCGGGTGTCGTGCGTGACCAGGATGATCGACTTGTCGAGCGACGTTTGCAGCTCTTCCAGCAAGTCGAGAATTTCCTCGGCGCTGCGGGCGTCGAGATCGCCGGTCGGCTCGTCGGCAACGATCAGCGTCGGATCGGTGACGATGGCCCGGGCAATGCCCACGCGCTGCTGTTGGCCGCCGGACAACTGTCCCGGCCGATGCCAGATGCGATCCTTCAGTCCCACCAGCTCCAGGGCTGTGAGCACTCGGCGGCGACGCTCGGCCCGCGAAAGCGGCAATAGCAGCAGCGGCATTTCGACGTTCTCGAACGCGCTGAGCACGCCGAGCAGGTGATAGAACTGGAAGATGAACCCCACGTGGCGCGTTCGCCAGCGGGCCAACTGGGCTTCGCTCATCTGCGAGACGAGCTGCTCGCCGACCCAGACTTCGCCGCTGCTGGGACGATCGAGCCCGGCAATCAGGTTCAAGAGCGTGGTCTTGCCCGAGCCGCTGGGGCCCATCAGGCCGAGGAACTCGCCGGGGGCCACGTTCAGGTTCAGCCCCTTGAGCACGTCGATCTGCTCGCTGCCGCGCACGAAGAACTTGTGCACGTCGTGAACGCGAACGATGGCGGGCATGGGGAGTCGGGATTCAGGGGGCGGTGGATCGATGACTGGCGGGTTCGCGCAGGAATTGCACGATCGCCCCCATCTCGGGCTTCAGGTACACGCCTTCTTCCTCGGGCGGCACGCGCAACTTGACGCGCACCGGAATCGCACCTTTGGCACGGTCGGCGATCGGCATCAGCCGCGAGACCTCGCCGTCGTACACCCGGTCGGGAAACGCCTCGCTGCGCACCTTGCACTGCTGACCTTTGTGCACCAGCGAAACGTCGCGTTCCTGAATGGCAAGGTCAACCTCCAGGTCCGACAAGTCGGCCATCTCGCACAGGCTGAAGCTGCCGTTGAACGCCACCGGGTTCACAATGTTCCCTTCCTCGGCGTTCTTTTTGAGAATGGTGCCCGACACCGGTGCGCGGATCGTGCAGTTATCCAGCCGCCAGCGGGCGTGGGTCAGCTCGGCCTCGGCCTGCTTCACCTCAGCCTTGGCCAGGTCGATGCGCTCTGTTCGCGGACCTTCGATCATCAGCGCCAAGGCATGCTTCAAACGCACGGCGCGATGCGCCATGGCGTGGTACGCGCTCTCCGACTTTTCGTAATCCATGTCGGTGATCGTTTTCGTGGCGCGCAGCCGCTGGTTGCGCTGCCACTCGGCTTGCAGTTGGTCGCGCTGCGCCTCGGTTTCGGCAAGCTCGGCCTTGGCCTGCTCGATCTCGTCGGGGCGGTTGCCGCGCTCGAGTTCGAGCAGCTTATGCTGCGCGGCGATCAGCAGCGCTTCGCAGCGCGCGGCCTGCGCCTGGTACTCGACCCTTTCCAATTCGGCGAGCACGTCGCCACGCTTCACGCGCCGCCCTTCTTCGACAAACAGCTTTTCGATCCGGCCATTGACCTGCGGGCTGACGAGAATCTGATGTGCCGGAATGATGTAACCTTTCGATTCCAGCGCCACGGGCCCCTCGGCCGCGGTCGGCTCGTCGCCGGTGGCGGTCGAGTTACTGTTGGGGGGCTCGGGCCCTGCAACGGGCGTCGAGTAGAACTGCCGATAGGCGAGCGCGGCAGCGGCGCCAGCGAACACCAGGCAGAGCAGCCACGGCAGCCAACTGCCGCGGCGATGGGTGGCAGCCATTTCGGG
>DASZPI010000161.1:0-11522 GCA_035550355.1 Pirellulales bacterium | reverse complement strand
GGCTGCGCGACGGACTGGGGATCGTGCGCTCGTCGAACGAGATTGAAGCGCTGGCGGCCAGCGTGCCCGATTCGGGCGGCGTGGTGCTCGTGCCGGCATTTGTCGGCCTGGGGGCGCCGCATTGGGACGCCTACGCGCGGGGCACAATGCTGGGAATCACGCGCGGAACAACCGCCGCACACATCGCACGTGCCGCGCTCGAATCGATGGCCTACCAGACCTGCGACCTTGTGGCGTGCATGCGCGAGGACTACACCGGCGAGTTGGCGGTGCTCAAGGTCGACGGCGGCGCGAGCGTGAACAACCTGCTGATGCAATTCCAGGCCGATGTGCTCGGCGCGCCGGTCCGCCGCCCGGCGGTTTCGGAAACGACCGCGCTGGGCGCCGCGTACCTGGCGGGCTTGGCTGTCGGCTTCTGGCAAGGCACGGACGATATCGAGCGCAACTGGGCGCTCGACCGGGAGTTCACGCCGCGAATGACTCCCGAAACGCGGGACGGCTTGCTGCGGCGGTGGTCGCGCGCCGTTGAACGGTCGCGCGACTGGGAAACATCGTGAACCCGCGGCTTGCCACGGTGTCGGCCGGGAAATGACGCCGCGAAGCCAGCGTCAGAGCATTGCTAGAACCAGCATTCTCCGATGCGGCCGGCGGAATTGCAATCGGAACGTGCTGGTTCTTGGAATCGTGCCTGCCGCCCGACGCGTGCGACTGCAGTCGACTTTCGCTAAGCCCAAATGCGTTGAGCAGTTCGGCGAAAACGGTCGACTTATCTTGCGGGCCGAAATGCCGCCGTCCAAGATCTCAGCAGGGCAAGCGAATACGCATTTAGCAGAGATCATCGACGCAGCGTTCGCTGCAGCGGTCGAAATCTCTGGCTTACAGGGGTACATCTATGACGTTGCTATACACGATCTGCGCCATCATGGGGGGCACGGTGCTCGTGTGTCAGTTCGTGTTGTCGATCATCGGCTTGGGGCATGCTGATGACGTTGACGACGGCTCGAATGCGTTCGGGCACGATGTTGGCCACGATGCCGTTCACGACCAAGGCGTCGACCATGCGCACGACCAATCCCACGAACCACGGGCGTCCTCGGTGCAGGTGCATCGTGGACCGAATTGGTTCTTCGGCGTCGTCTCGTTTCGCACCGTGATGTCGGCACTGACGTTCTTCGGCCTCACGGGGAGGACGCTCGATGCACGCGGCGAATCGGCCGGCATAACCCTGCTGATCGCCGTTTGCGCCGGCGTGGCAGCGATGTACCTGGTGCATTGGATGATGCGGTCGCTGGCACTGCTGCGGGCCGATGGTACGGTGCGGATCGAGCGATCGGTCGGGGCCATTGGCACGGTGTATGTCAGAATTCCGGCACGCAAAAGCGGCCCGGGCAAGGTACATCTCACGTTGCAGTCGCAGACGGTTGAGGTCGATGCATTAACCGAGCACGAAGCGCTTGCGACCGGCTCGAAGGTGGTGGTGACGCGCATCGTCGGCAGCGACACCGTGGAAGTTGCGCCGGCCGAGCGCGCCGTCGCTTGAGTCGTTCGCGGCTCGCAGCGAAATCTTTTCTTTTTTGTAAGGCAAGAACATGTCACGCTTCTTCATCGTCGCGGCGAGTCCCAACGAAGCCTCGGCGGCACTCTGGTCGGGTTTGCTCGCGTTGTTCACCGCAATCGTATTCTTCAGCTTCGTGATGCTCTTGGCTCGGCGTTACAAGCGCTGCCCCAGCAACCGCGTGCTGGTGATCTATGGTAAAGCCGGCAGCGGACGGGCGGTTAAATGCCTACACGGCGGCGCGACGTTCGTTTGGCCGCTGATTCAAGACCACGCGTATCTGAGCTTGGAACCGATTCAGATCGAGATTCCGCTGCGCGGAGCGTTATCGGCCGAAAACATCCGAGTGAACGTGCCCAGCGTATTCACCGTGGCCGTCGGCACCATGCCCGAAATCATGCAGAATGCCGCGATTCGCCTGCTGGGCCTCGACTCCACACAGATCGAGGAGCAGGCCAAGGAAATCATCTTCGGTCAACTACGGCAGGTGATCGCGTCGATGCGGATCGAGGACATCAACCGCGATCGCGATACGTTTCTGTCACACGTGCAGAACTCGCTCGAGCCGGAACTGAAGAAAATCGGCCTGGTACTGATCAACGTCAACATTACCGACATCACCGACGAGGCCGGCTACATCGACGCCATCGGCAAGAAAGCCGCGTCGCAAGCCATCCAACAGGCACGCGGCGACGTGGCCGAGCAGGAACGATTGGGTGAAACCCGCGTTGCTCAGGCCGAACGTGATCGCGCGATCCAGGTTGCCGGGGCCGGCAAAGAAAAAGAGATCGGCACCAAGGAAGCACTGCGCGACCAGGCAATCCGGTTGGCCGAGCTCGAAAAGGAACAGAAGGTTGCCGAGCAGGCGGCGGCATTTGCGCGCGACGCCCAGGTGAAGGACGCCGAACGCGAGATGCGAGTGCGCTTGGCCGATGCCAATGCCAAGGCCGTCACGGGCGAAAACAGCGCCCAAGAAACGATTGCCGTTTCGAAGGCGAACTTGGCGGTGAAGCAGGCGGAAGCATACCAGTTGGCTGAAACGAAAAAGCGCGAGGCCGAAGCAGCGGTGGTCGAAGCGCAGAACCACGCGATGGCCAAGGCGGCACTGGCCGAAGCCGCGAAGGTCGAGGCCGAGCGGCGCGCCGCGGTCGAAGCCCCCGCCAAGGCCGAGAAGGCCAGGGTCATTGTCGATGCCGAAGCGCTCGCCGAGCGGCGGCGAATCGAGGCCGACGGCGAAGCGGCGGCAATCTTCGCGCGGCTCGATGCCGAGGCGCGCGGTCAATACGAGATTTTGGCCAAGAAGGCCGAGGGGCTGAAGCGAATCGTCGATTCGTGCGGCGGCGCGTCGGCAGCTTTCCAGCTGCTCATGCTCGAACACCTCGAACACCTGACCGAAGCCTCGGCCAAAGCAATCTCGAATATCAAGTTCGACAAGATCGTCGTCTGGGAAGGCAATGGCAAGGACGGCTCAGCGACAGCAAACTTTCTGCAGAACATGGCACGCACGCTGCCGCCAATGATGCAAGTCATGCGCGACGTGGCGGGCGTTGAACTGCCGGAGACCCTGTTGAAGATGGAGCAAGACAACGGCCACGCCGGACCGCTGGCAACCAAGGAAGGATAATCGACGAGCCCGCGCCGCGAGCCGCGCCCGTGAGGAACCGGACATCCGCATTGGGATCGTTCGCTTACGGTCGCGGCTCGTCCACGAACTGCTGCGGAATCACGGGCCAAGCTGGATGCTTTTCACCTGGGTGCGATCGATGCGGAATGGGCCCAGGTCGCAAATGCCTGTGAACCCCAGGCAACTGTGGATCTGCCCGGTTGGCAGCTTGCCGGCGGCCTTGGTTCCCGACTTGAGCGTTACCACCACATCGTCGCCGTTGCCAAGTTCGATCGATGCAATGTCGGCGAGCTTGGTCGTGGTGAAGTCAGACGCGCCTGGAGGCGTGTAGCGCATGTCATCGAAGTGCAAGAAGTAGGTTATCCTGCCGATCTGCTGAATGCTCTGCCGGTTGAGGCCGGCGATCTTGACCGAGCTGCCGTCGGTCAGCACCATCGTGCTGCCAAGCGTCGGCAGCGGCGCGTCGTTGCCCGAAGGTGGCGTCGTGAACGTGGCGGTCTTCACCTTGAAATCGGGAAACTGGACGAACTTGCCGTCGCTGTGGCCGTAGAAGAGGCCCTTGAGCGCCCACCGACCTTTCAATGTGGCGTCGCTGCCGCGAACACGGTACTTCACTTCGGCAACGCCGCCGTCGAACGTAATCGATGAGATCGCCGCGTTAGGAATCATGATCTCCATGCCAGTGCCCTGCGCATTGGTGAACAGGGCCACCGCATCGTGTCCGCCATCGAAGATTCCGACATTCGGATCGCGATAATTGAATTCGGTGAGCGTGGTCTTCACGCCGGCAGTGTCGACGATCTCGCCATTGCGGGCCGGAGGTTCATCGGCCGCAAACGCCTGCACACACCCAAGCACCACGGCCAACAGCACAATGCAGCGTGTCATGGAATGCTCCTTTCGGCGAAGTGATCATTGCTTCGACGCAACCGCGCGTGCCAAAGTTTCGACAGTATCATGATCCGGCCGGAGGCGGCGTGCCATGTCCCGCGCGAATATAGGCGGCGCGCTGGCGGGCGTATTCCTCCGACGAGACGTCGGCCTCGCTGGTCGTACCGCGTTCGACCGCCTCGTGAAACAGGCGTCGCAAATAGTTTCGACACCATCCGCAGCCGGTTCCGGCTCCGAAGCACTCCGATAATTGCCCGGCGCGGCGTGGCTTTTCAACACGCAGGAAGTTCACCAGCTTTCGCTTGGTCACATGAAAGCACAGACAGACTTCGTCGTCGAGTTGCATGCGAAGCGGGGGAGCCGGGGATTCAGAAGTCGAGATCCAGGGGCGCCAGGGCAGCCCCCTGGGAAATTCTAGCCGAATCCTGGTTTCTCGACCCACGAATCCGGTGCTCTATTCGGTACCGGTCGCCAGCCGCAATGCCACGCGGCAAGCACGTTGGAATTCGCTCACATCGAGTGCCTCACTCGTGGTATGCACGTTCACCTGGCCGCAGCCCAACGTCACCGTTGGAATGCCGTGGGCGGTCATCCAGTTCGCATCGAGGCCGCCATTGCTGACGGCGCGGATCGGCTCGGCACCGGTGGCGCGTACTGCCGCCTCGGCCGCAACCACGCATGGCTCGGCGGCATCGAGCTGAAACGCCTCGTAATCGAGCCGGCTGGCGAACCGCACCTTGCCGGCGGTCCCTTCGACATTGGTGACCGACCTTGCCGCGCGCTCGAACGCTTCGCGCACTGCCGTAAGCATCTGCTTGCGGAAGCGCGGATCGTGACTGCGCACCTCGGCCTTGATCTGCACGTGGTCGGTGACAACGTTCGTGGCTGCACCGCCGCGCACCACGCCGATATTGCTTGTGCCCCGATGCTGGCCCTGTCGCACGTCGCCCAGCCAACCGTCGCGCTGCAGTTCGGCAATCGCGAGCCCGGCGATCACCACGGCACTCACGCCTTTCTCAGGCGCGGCGCCCGCGTGACTGGCCAACCCTTGCACGTCGATCGTAATACGGTAGGCGCCGGTGGCACCGATGCCCAGCTTGCTCGCCGAACCACCGTCCCAATTGAACGCCAGCTTCGGCGCACCGAGCAAACGCAGATTCGCAAAGTGCGCCCCGTACAGGCCGATCTCTTCCTGCACCGGCCAAAAGAACACGAGCGGCGGATGCGGCAATCGCTGCCGCAAGATTTCAAGCGCGGCACTCAACACGACGGCGCAACCGGCACGATCGTCGGCGCCTAAGCCGGTGCGCTTGTCCGCCGAACGCACCACGCGCCCCCGGAGCATCGGCTGAGCGCCGACACACAACGGCACCGTATCCATGTGCGCCATCAGCAACCGGCGGGGTTCGCGCCGCGTACCAGCGAAGCGCACGATCAGGTTGCCTGTTTCGCCTTCGATCGGCGTTTGCCGGTGTGCCGCGTCGGTACGGATGCCCGACCGTGGCAGGCCGGCCTCGATGAGCTTGCGCGTGATGAAGTCGCGCACGCACGCTTCGTGGCCACTGGGACCTGCGATGGCCATCAACTGCATGGCCAACTCAAGCGCTGCGTCTAAGTCAGGTTCGGTGTCGGTAGGACAAACATCCGATTCTCGCGCGGTGCGTTTAGCCGTGGTTCCCATGGCCGTGATTTTAGCACGGCACTGCTCGCTCGGTCTGGTATTTATCGTTGCCGATTGGTTTACTTTGCTTTCTTCCGCCGTTTCCTCGGCGCGCGTGCCAGTTGGCCTTCCATGCGCCGTTGCAGCAGGGCCAGCACGGCGGCTTCTTCGCTGTTCAGTTCGTGCAACGATTCTCGCAGCTCGCGTTCGGTCCGTTCCTTAAGGGCCAGCACCAGATTGCGATCCAGGTAGGCGTCGATCACCGCCGGATGGATGTAGCATTTGCGGCAGACGCTCTTCGTGTTCCCCAGCCGCCCGGCAACGCGCTCAACTGCGCGGGTGATATTGCGCTTGGCGGCCGCGTCGGAATCGAAGTCCTCGAACTCCTGTAAGGCCTGGGCGGCCAACACGGTGCCTGCCCAGGTGCGAAAGTCTTTGGCCGTGAACGGCTCGCCGGCAACCTTGCGCAGATACTCGTTCACGTCGCCCGAGCCGATGTCGCGCACCTGGCCGTCTTCGTCGAGGTACTGGAACAATTCTTCGCCCGGCAGATCTTGCGACTGGCGCACAATGCGGGCCAGTCGGGGGTCCTCGAGATCGATCTCGTGCTCGACGCCGCTCTTGCCGCGGAACTCGAAACGAATTTTTGATCCACGCACCCGCACATGGTCGTCGTGCAGCGTGGTCAGGCCGTACGAGTCGTTCTGTCGGGCATATTCGTCGTTGCCAACGCGGATCAGGGTCATCTCGAGCAGCCGCACGACGGCCGCCAGCACTTTTTCGCGCGGGAGCCCGCGGCGGCGCAAGTCGGCCAGCACCCGTTGGCGAATGCGGGGCAACGCCTGGGCGAAAACAATCATGCGTCCGTACTTCGTCTGGTCGCGCACCTCGCGCCAGCTGGGGTGATAGACGTACTGCTTGCGCCGGCGCGTATCGCGACCGGTGGCTTGCAAATGGCCATAGGCCAGCGGACAGATCCACACGTCGGTCCAAGCCGGTGGGATCGCGAGTGAGCGAATCCTGGCCAGAGTCTCGCGATCGCGCACCGACTTGCCGTCACCATCGATATAAGCGAATCCGCTGCCGCGCTTGCGCCGATGGATACCGGGCATTTCGTCGGTCACATAGCGCAGGCCGGCTTCGTGGGCGCTGGCCACCGGATCGAGCCTGATAGCAACATCGAGGGCGGTCGTCGACATGCCGCCTTGCTATGCAAGGCCTATGCCACCGACGCATGTGTGGCATCCACGCTCGGCGCGGGTCTCCTGCCCCCGCCGCAACCGCGACCGAAGGACTCCAATCCATTCGAAAAAAAGAGACCTTCGGTCGGTCCAGTGCTCGGGCCGGAAGATCCGACACAGCGCGATCAACTGACGGGCGCTCGCCCGCGGTTGCCGACAGACCGCACGCTAGCCCGTGGCGGCTGATCGATCATCGACGCTTCGGGCCCTCATCACGGGCCGAGCATCGCCCGCGCGGCCAGCCCGATCACCAACAGCAGAATCACGGTGATGATCGTTATGCCGAACAGCGTCATGAGCATTTCGTGAGTCCCTTGCATTGCGACTGCGGTGGCGATTTTTTGATCCAATCCCTTACTACCCCCGATTGATTTGCTAAGGTAGTAGGCTATCGACAAATTGCAACCTCTCCGACCTTGCCGAGTACCGGTCCGATGCCCGACAAAAGCGAACTGCTCAGCCAGACGATCGAACATATCGACATCAAGCACCACAACGTGGTGCCGCTGGTCGAGGCCATGAGCCGTATGGCGTTCTCAGCCCGCGACCTGCACCGCGCCGCCGACATCTACGATCGCATGCTGCGCGACCAAGACTGCGGCGTGATCCTGTGCCTGGCCGGGTCGCTGATCAGCGCGGGGCTGAAGCAGGTGTTCGTCGACATGATCCGCAACCGGATGATCGACTGCATCGTCAGCACCGGGGCGAACATCGTCGACCAGGACTTCTTCGAAGGGCTCGGCTACCGGCATTACATCGCCGACGAGCGGCTCAAGGCGGGCATCGACGACGGCATGCTGCGCGACCTGCACATCGACCGGATCTACGACACGCTGATCGACGAAGACGAACTGCGGATTTGCGACGACACGACCAAGATCATTGCCGACGAGCTGCCGCCACGGCCGCACTCGTCGCGCGAATTCATCCGCGAGATGGGCGCGTACCTAACCGAGCACGGCAAGACCAAGGACTCGATTGTCCTGGCGGCTTACGAGCACGAAGTGCCGATCTTCTGCCCGGCATTCAGCGACTGCTCGGCGGGTTTTGGCCTAGTGGCCCACCAGCACGAGCGCGGCGACCGGCCGAAGGTCAGTCTCGACAGCGCCAAGGACTTTTACGAGCTGACCCAGCTCAAAATCAAGAATCCGGAAACCGGCATCTTCATGATCGGCGGGGGCGTGCCGAAGAACTTCACGCAGGACATTGTCGTGGCGGCCGACATCCTGGGTCACGACGCGCCAATGCACAAGTACGCGGTGCAGATTACCGTGGCCGACGTGCGCGACGGGGCGCTCAGCAGCTCAACGCTCAAGGAAGCGAGCAGTTGGGGCAAAGTCGATACGGCCTGGGAGCAGATGGTGTTCAGCGAAGCGACGCTGGCCGTGCCGTTGATCGCCGGCTACGCGTATCACAAAGGCGCCTGGCAACAGCGTACCGAACGCCGCTGGACAGCGCTATTGGACGAGCCCGTGGCTGCGGGGCGCTAAGTACACGAGCCGCGACCGTAAGGGAGCGGTCACGCCGGCATGGGGTCCGCTTCGTTACGGGCGCGGCTCGTGGAAGACGCAATCAGCGCGTCACAGTGCCAAGCTAGTCACAGTGCCCGGCGGATGCGGCGGATCGGGCGGCCGTCGCGGCCGTACAAGGGGGGCTTCGCCGGTGGGGGCGTCGGCTGATCGATTCCCTCGCTGCCGGCGGTCGGCTCGCTGGCCGGGCCGGTTGGCTTGGTGAAGGCCTCGAAGCCTGGCATCTCGTCGCGTCGCAGCAAGCGCTCGATCCGCATCTCGATCCGGGTCAGCTCGGGGCCTTCTTCGGGCGTGACGAACGTGTACGCCACCCCTTCGCGCCCCATGCGCCCCGTGCGACCCACGCGGTGCACGTAGTCGTCGCAGAAGGCGGGGATATCGTAGTTGATGATGTGCGAAATGCCGCTGACATCGATTCCGCGCCCAACGACGTCGGTGGCGACGAGGATCGTCACGGTCCCCTGGCGGAATGCTAGCATCACGCGGTCGCGCGCCCCTTGGGCCAGGTCGCCGTGAATGCAATCGACGCCCGAGAAGCGCTTGCCGAGATTCCGCTGCACGCGATCGACGCCGCGCTTCGTGCGGCAGAAGATAATTGCCTGCCGCGGATTCTCGCGCTTCAGCAGCTTCACCAGCAGCTCGAACTTGTTTTCGGGGCTGACAGTGAAATAGTGCTGCTCGATCGTGTCGACCGATACTTCGCCGGTCTAAAAGTTCAACGACTCGGGCTCGTGCATGTAGCGCCGGGCAAGCCGCTCGACCGGCAGGGGCACGGTGGCGCTGAGCAACAGGGTCTGCCGCGATTGCGGACAAACGCGCAGAATTTTTTCGATATCGGGACGGAAGCCGATGTCGAGCATGCGGTCGGCCTCGTCGAGCACGACGATTTTCAGGTTGTCGAGCCTGAGCGTGCCGCGGCCGATATGATCGAGCACGCGACCTGGGGTGCCGACGACCACTTCGGCGCCGCGTTTGAGCTTTTCGATTTGGCCGCGGATCGGCTTGCCGCCGTACAGGGCCACCGTATGCACCTTGCGGCCGTGCGCGAGCTTGACCGCTTCCTCGCGCACCTGCACGGCCAATTCACGCGTCGGCACCAGCACGATCGCCTGCGGGCCGGCATCGCGGCGGTGACGCTCGAGGCGTTCGAGGATGGGAATGACGAACGAGGCGGTCTTACCGGTGCCGGTGCGGGCCTGGCCGAGCACATCGACCCCGGCCAAGGCACGGGGAATGACGCCGGACTGCACCGGCGTGGGCTGGGCGTAGCCCGCTTCGCGCAGAGCGGCGAGCATCGTTTCCGAAAGACCGAGCGAATCGAAGCCCGTTGCGGGCTGATCACTAGGCGGCAATGAATCAGCAGGGTCTGCCAAAGCCGCGCCAACAGAAGTGTGTGTCACGAATCAACCAAAGAAAAAAATGTCGTTCCTTAACGGTATCCCCATCGGTGGATTTCGTCAATCAGCCAGCTCGCGCGGTTCGTTTGATCGGTCGTAGAGCGGAGTTGCGCAAATTCGCCTTGACTTAAATCGGCAAAAACTGGTCCAATCACCCCCTTACGGTCTTCTCGCTTGGGCGTTCAGAGAAGATTTGCCTGTAAAGAATGCCCGATTCGAAAGGAGTTCGAAGCATGAAGAAGGTTGCAAAGAAGGCTACGGCCAAGAAGTCGATGAAGAAGAAGGCCGCCAAGCGGTCCACCAAGAAGGCCGGTGCTAAGAAGTCGTCGAAGGCGAAGAAGTAGTCCCGGACCGCTTCGGCCTTCGGGCCCGACTACAACGAGAAAGGCCGGCCGCCGGCGGCATTGCCGAGGCGAGTCGGCCTAATTTTTGCGCCTGGCGGCAGCTAATGCCCCGGCGTCCAAACGTGCTTCGTTTCGCCCGGCCTTCCCACACGGCGGGCCTTCATCCGCACGTACGGGGCGACGTAACGGCTGCGGTGGGCGAAACTCCCCGACTCGGCCTCGGCAGCAGCGTGCAGCGGCTCGTCGACGTCCTCGATGACAAACCCGCTTCGGCAAAGGCCGCCCAGCAGTTCCTGCCAACGGTGCAAAAACTCAAGTGTGCCGTGCTCGCGGTGCAAGCTACCGGCGACCATCGGCAACGGACCGCTGCGGTAGTACGGCTCGACCAGCTCGTAGCCGTGGGCGCTGGGGTCGATGGCACATTGCAGGCTGGCCGGCTGCTTGTGCTGGCTGATGTACAACCCGCCGGGCGTGATGACCCGCGCCACCTGCCGATACACCGCCGTTACGTCGGGCACATAGCAGGTGCTCACCGGCTGAACCACCAGGTCGAACGCGCCGGCGGCAAACATCGACAGATCGTCCATCGACGTTTCGACGGCGCGGATTGCCAGGCCACGTTCTTTGGCCACCGCGCGATCCAGCGCGAGCATCTCGCCGCTGAGATCGACGACCGTCACGATCGCGCCAGCCGCGGCGTACAGCGCACTTTGCCGGCCACCGCCAGCCGCCAGGCATAGCACGCGCTTGCCGGCAATGCTGCCGCCGCACCAGGCGAGGTCGATCTTCGAGCCGAAGTTTTCGACGTCGGCGTCGTTTGCCGGGCGCGTGAACCGCTCGCCCTTCGTAGCGCGTTCGTTCCAGGCGCGCCGGTTGTGCTCGTGAGCGGCCGAAAACGCAGGACGATCGAGCGACTCGCCACCTGCGGTCATTGCTGCCCGCGCGCCTCGGCAAGCCGGCGCGGCGAAACCACCGGCACCAGGCGATCGTACAGCGGGGCGGCCTCGGTGCTCTTGGCCGGCGGGTTGCCTTCGTTCGGCCCCAGCGACGGCTGCGGCGTGGTTTCGTTCGTGCCTCCGGCAGCGGGGGGCTGCACGCTGGCCGGCGGCGGCTCGGCAGGCGCGGGCGAAGCGCTGCCCGGTGTGGGCGCGTAGTTCGCGCAGGCGTCGGCCGGCACGTACTCGGTGCGTTCCTCGTACTGTGTGCGGATCTCGCTCACCGGCACGCGGCGCACCACCTGCTCTTCGACCATGCGCTCGACCTGCACCGGCACGCGGCGCA
>DASZPI010000160.1:0-14495 GCA_035550355.1 Pirellulales bacterium | reverse complement strand
GTAGGCCAGAATCAGCTCCTGGAACTCGCGCCACAGATGGGGCGCATAGTCGATCGGCGACCAGGCATCGCCACGCGAGCGGTCTTGCACCTGCTCGCGCAGTTGCCACGCCTGTCCGAGCAGCACTGCCACATCGGTCAGCGGCGGCGGGCGATCGGCACTCTTTGCAGCCGGCGGAGCGGGATTCGTTTCAGGCGGATTGGTTTCTGCCGCACCCGACTTGGTGGCGGTCGCCGGCGCTGTCGGATCGGCAGGCTTAGGCTCGGGCGGTTTGGTATCGGAAGGAGTCGCGGTTGGCGATGCCGCCGCAGGCGAAGTCGTCGTGGGCGATGCTGTTGCGGTCGAAGGGGCCGCGGCGGCCGTCGGCTGGGTGCCGGCGCTGGTCGTGCTCGTCGGCGGAGGCGCCTCGGCCTGAGCGGCCTGCGCCGTCCCGGGCTCCAGCAGTTTCCACGCGGTACTGCTTGCCGGCCGATGACGTGCGGGCAGCAGTACGACGTTTGCATCGATCGACGTGACTCGGCCCCGACCGCCGAGCAAGGCGACCGGCGTCTGCGTGTGCTGACCGGCGCTAGCCAGCCGCGCCCATTCGGCCAACTCGCGACTCACGTAGTCGTACAGCTCGGCAAGCGTGAGATCACCGTCGCCATCCGACTCGGCGGCGCCGTTGAGCGCTTCGGCCGTCACCAGTCCGAAGCGCGACCGTTTCATGCCGTACGACAATTCCGAAAGCTCCCCAAGACCGTGCGAAGTAATGACCCACAACGACGGATCCTCAACGGCGCGGACTTCGGCGTCGAGCAGGCGGGGAAATTCGTTGACGAACATACCCAGACGCGGATCGGCGACCAGCCGCGCCCCATCGAGCAGCAGCACCTTAGCCGCGGCGGGCGAGGCGCTAAGCCGCTCGAGCACCTCGGCCAGCTTGATGCGGCCGCTATCGGGGCGCGTGGGATCGAAATCGCTGCACAGCAGCCAGGCAACGCCCCCTTCGGAAACGCCTTGAGCACTGAGATAGACAATCAGCACGTCCTTGCGCCGCGGTGCGATCTTTTTAAGTTGTTCGCCAAGCAGCGACCGCATGCCTTGCGAGGTTTCCAGTTCGGCAAGCACGATCGGCTCCTGCGATCCGCCATGGCCGATGAGTCCCTTGAGGACCTTAAATCCGTCGACGTCTTCTCGCGTAAAGGCCATCGGGGCGGCGCGCAGCGCCTCGTAGTCCACGACGGGCAGCGCAACGAAGTGCGTTTGCGCTCGCAGCAGGGGAATGATTAGCAGCCAGACGAACAGCCCGATCAGCCCCAGCCCGACCACTCCGTAAACGACGCGCAGCACACGCTTAGCCTGCGGGTCCATCGGTTGGTCTTTGCCACCGGCGCGCCAAGACTGGCGGCGCTGCGGAGTCGGACGCGTTGAGGAGGCCATCGTGAGCCTGTTTGCCTGGGTCGATAAGCGAGAGCGACGACCGCCGGACGCCGCCGGTCGAGCCGCCGCTTTGCTGCCTGGCGCGACGTGCAAATCAGGTATAACGCGGCGAACCTGCGCCGTCCAATCACCGGGCTTCGACCTTGCCTGCCGGACCACCTGTCGCCGCTTGAAGCTGGTCAGTGCTTGCTGGTACAGTGATACTCCGTGATGCTGTCCCCTTGCGCGCAGGTGCATCGTCGTGGTCGGCTCGAGGGGAAGCGGTCTGAATCTTGGGCACCTTCATGCGCAATCTGCCGATTCACTGGTCCGAAGGACTGTTCCTGCGGCCGCATCATTTCCAGGCGGCCGACCGCGCCTGGCATGAGTCGCTTACGGTTTCGGAGCAGTGGGACCATCAATACAACTACGGCGTGCGACGCATCGAGATCAGCAACGAGGCGATCGCCAACGGCCAGGTTCAGATCAATGTCTGCCACGCGCGGCTGCGCGACGGCACGCTGATCGCGCTCGACCCCGGCGAGGAGCCCGACCGTGTCGATCTGAAGCCCGCGATGGAAGCGGCCAGCAAGGCGCTCACGCTCGATCTGAAGGAAGCGTTTTCCGGGACCGACACGGTGCGCGTGTTTCTCGGCGTGCCGAAGCTGAAGATCGGGAGCACGAACGTTGCCAAGCTCGACGAGCACGGCAAGCAGCGTTACGTGGCGGTGCGACAAGCACTGCAGGACGAAAGTCGCGGTGGCAACGACCAGGAGCTGGAATTCCGTCGGCTGAACGTGCGCGTGCTGCTTTCGACGGAAGATCTGTCGGGCTACGAGGTGCTGCCGATCGCGCAGATTCAGCGCGCCGGCGAGCGCGAAGCGACCCCGCGGATCGACCCCAACTATTTTCCGCCGATGCTCGCTGTCGATGCCTGGCCCCCGCTGGCATTGGATATTGTGCGGGCCATCTACGACATCGTCGGCGCGAAGATCGAGAAGCTCAGCACCGAGATCATGAATAAAGATGTCGGGTTCGCCGCGCAGGAGCCGGGCGACCTTGACCGGCTGTTCATGCTCTCGCGGTTGAACGAAGCCTCGGCAACGCTCGAGATTCTGTCGTTTGCCGCGGGCATTCATCCGTTAACGGCTTACGCCGAGCTATGCCGGCTGTTGGGGCAATTATCGATATTTCCGGTCGCCTGGCAGCGGCGCACGCCCGCCATTCCGCGCTACGATCACGACGACCTGGCCCGCATCTTTCGCGACATCAAAGAGAAGATCATCTTCGCGCTCGATTCGGTGCGCGAGTACGAATACGAGCAGCGTTACTTCCTGGGGGTCGGCTCGACCGGCATGCAGGTGACCCTCGAGCCCAAGTGGTTCCACTCGAACTGGCAATGGTTCGTGGGCGTGCACCGCGGCGAGCTGACCGAGGCGGAATGCCGCGAAATGCTCTCGCCGGGTCAATTGGACTGGAAGCTCGGCAGCAGCCGGCGGGTCGAAATCCTGTTCAGCACGCGTGCCAAAGGGGTCGATCTGGTGCCGACCGATCGCCCGCCGCGGGCGCTGCCATCGACGCGCGACTGGCTGTACTTCCAAGTCAGTCGGCAGAGTGTCGAATTCAAAGACGTGCAGGAAACCAACACCCTGGCCATGCGGCTGAAGGACAGCCTGATCGTCAATCGCGACCGCCTCTCGGGCGAGCGGAACCTGGTGGTGACGTTCCGGGGGCGGCAGGTCGTGCTTCAATTTGCACTGTTCGCGGTGCCCATGCGACAGTGATGCGGAAACGGTGATCCTGAAAGCCCGATGACTCCCAAATTCGCGGAAGCCGTCGATCCGGTCTTCCTGTACGTGCTGCAACTGCTCGACCGCATCGCGGCCGGCGACAACCCGTCGCCCGAAGACGAGCGGCTGCGCTTGCGCGGCCTGTTGGAGCAGGCGCAAGGAAAGCTGGGCGAAGGGCAAGACTGGCAGTTGGCCAAATACGCGCTCGTGGCCTGGATTGATGAGCTGCTGATCGACGCCGACTGGCAAGGGCGCGATTGGTGGAACAACAACGCCCTGGAAGTGGAGCAATTCAACACCCGCGAAGCCAACGAGCAGTTTTATATGCAGGCCAAAGAGGCGACGCGCCTGTCGCGCCGCGACGCTTTGGAGGTGTTTTACGTGTGCGTGGTGCTCGGGTTCCGTGGCCTGTATCGCGACCCCTACGCGGTCGCCGCTCTGGCCGAGCCGCGCGGCTTGCCGGCCGACCTGGAAGCCTGGACGAAGCAGGCCGCGCTTTCGATTCGCCTGGGCGGCTATCGCAAAACACTCAACGACGCAGGGGTGCCCGGCGCGGGAGCGCCGCCCCGCACCGGACAATCGTTGGTCGTCTGGTCGTCGCTGTCGGGCGCGGTGCGTGCAGCGTTTACTTTGATCTGTGTGTGGAGTGCGTTTTTTGTGTAGTGAAGCAGCATGCATGATGGGTTATGCACGACGAAGGCAGCGCCCCCGCCGCCGGTACTTCATCATTCATGATTCATCGTTCAAGATTTGAATGAGCGCGTTTCTCAGTTACTTAGCGATGCCGTTCACCTGGTTGCTGTCGCTGCCGCGCAGGCTGCAGACGATGTCGCTGCCGGCGCGCATCGCCATGCTCATTGCGATCTTTCTGGTCTGTTGCGTGGTCACGGCCTACCTGGGCTTTTACTTCAGCCGCGACCGCACCCCCTGGGAGCTGTGGTGGCGACCCGGGCGGCTGGCAACGCTTGCGGTGCTGGTGATCGTCATTCCGCTGGTGATTTACCAGGCGCTGCGGCTGTGGTGGGAAGGGGAAGTCTCGCGATTTCCCGACATCGACGAAGCCTGGAAGGCCGGCCTCGCCGAGCTGAGCGCCAACGGACTCGATTTGTCATCGATCCCGATCTTTCTGGTCGTCGGCTCGACCGGCTCGTCGCAGGAGCGGTCGCTGTTTCAAGCCGCGCGACTTAGCTTTCGAATCAGCGAATGCCCGAAAGGACCGGCGCCGCTGCATTGGTACGCCAGCCCGACGGCAATCTATCTCTGCCTCAGCGACGTGGGACAGCTCAGCAAGCTGGCCGCGATGGGCGACAGTCTACCGGCGGACGCGCCGTCGTTTCAGCCGCAGTCGTCGTCGGGCAACGACGATATTCGCGGCACGCTGATGGCCGGCGGCGAACCGTCGATCCAGCGCTCGATTGCCGGCTCAGCGTTCATGCCGCAAGCCGAGCCGTCGCACGGCGGAGGCCTGGGTGGCGGCGGAGGCGATATCCGCGGCACGATGATGGTCGGCGCCAGCGCCGACGTGGGCAACCTGGTGGCACAACTGGCGCGCGGCAACCGCGTTTCGCTGCCGCCGCAGGAAGCGATCGAGCAGACGCAGCGGCTCGAATACTTCTGCCGATTGCTGAAGCGCGCCCGGCATCCGCTGTGCCCGGTCAACGGCATTGTCACGCTGTTGCCGTTCGGCGTGATCCAACTTGGCGTGCAGGAAGGCAAGCAGATCGAGAGCGCCGCCAAGGCCGACCTGAACGCGATGCGCGACGAGTTGCAGTTGCGCTGTCCCGTGACGGCGTTGGTCGTGGGGCTGGAGCGCGAGAAGGGATTTCGCGAACTCGTCCGCCGCGTGGGCGCCAACAGCGCCAAGAACCAGCGCTTTGGCAAAGGGTTTGGAGTTTGGGGCAGCCCGACGCCGCAGCAGGTCGAGGCGCTCTGCGAACAGGCGTGCGGCGCGTTCGAGGACTTTGTCTATGCCTTGTTCCGCGAGGCGGGCTCGCTGTCCAAGCCAGGCAACACCAAGTTGTACGCCATGCTGTGCAACGTGCGGCACAATTTGCAAAACCGGCTTGCAAGCATCTTGGTGAGCGCATTCAGCGCCGATCCGAACTATCCGGACGACGGTTTGCTGTTCGGGGGCTGCTATTTTGCAGCGGCCGGCGATGGCGACGAGCGACAGGCGTTCGTCAAAGGAGTGGTCGTCGACAAGCTGATCGACCAGCAGGAAGATTTGGAGTGGACCAGCGCTGCGATGGCCGAGGAGCATCGCTTCCGCCGGAATGCGACCCTGTTGTGGACATTCGATGCGGGCTTGCTGGCGGTGCTCGGCGGAACGTTGTTGTACAAAATGTTTGGGACATAGCCGGTTCGATGAACCGGGCGGGCGATTGCTTGCCTGGAACGCTTCGAGCCGCACGGAGACCAGCCATGTTCTCACCTTTTCCATCGGGCGATGCCGCACCGCGGCCCGAGCCCTCATCGCACGAGCCCGCGGAACCGAACCCCGAGGCCCTCGAGCGGATTCTCGACCAAACCTTGCGCTCGGCCCAGGATCCTGCCGGGCCCGACGATCCGACGATGTTCGACGAAGTGGCCCGCGCCCATGCCGGAGAGCCGTTCACGGTTGAACCGATTGCCGTCGATCTCGTGCGGGCCGCGCTGCGCTCGCAGATGAACGCTGGCTGGTCGCCGGCACTCGAGGGCGCCTCGAAGTGCATTGCTGTCAGCCTGTGCGATGATCCTACGAGCCGACAACGGCTCGAACGTCTTTGGTCGACACTATCGAAACGGTAGCGCATGTCGAGCTCGTCTCAAAGTCATCCGTCGCTGATCGAAAGCTGCCAAGGGCTGGTCAAGTCGTTGGCGTGGAAAATCCATCGCGGCCTGCCCGAGCATATCGATCTGGACGACCTGATTGGTTACGGGCAATTGGGGCTGGCCGAGGCGGCGCGCGATTTCGATCCGCAACGAGGCGGCCAGTTTACGACCTTCGCGTACTACCGCATCCGTGGAGCGATCTACGACGGCTTGTCGAAAATGTCGTGGACCAAGCGGTCGCAAGCTCGCCAGATGAAGTACGAACAAATGGCCAACGACGTATTGCGCCTAGCGCAAGAAGACGGCGGCGACCCATCGGCCGCCACGGCCGACGACGGTCAATGGCTGAAGGAAGTTACCCGCCGGCTGGCAGTCGTGTATCTGTCGAGTCGATCGGGGGAAAACGAAAATGAGGATTGGGACTGCGAGGACCGTTCGCAACCAACGCCTCAATCGGCGGTGGCTGAACTGGAAACGCATCATCGGTTGCGAGCGCTCATCGACCAACTGCCCGAAGAGGCGCGCAATCTCATTCGAGACGTATACTTCGAAGGGCTCACGCTGACCGAGGCGGGCCAGCGGCAGAAGATCGGCAAGGCCTGGGCAAGTCGGCTGCACGCTCGCACGCTCGAACGCCTTGCGCGGTCGCTCCGGTCGGCCGGAATTGCCGACTGAAAATCCGACAGGCGGCGAGTTTACTTTCGATTTGCCGTGCATCATACTGGCGGCGCAGGGTCGAAGTTCTTTTCGCTTTGCAAAATAGGGCATATCTCGTCCGTCTCTTCGGGGCGCTTAATTTGCATGGCGTCGGCACCTCAGATCGACATCGATCGCCTCCTGTCGCCGATCGCCGGCGATCATCCCTGCGGCGCCGATTTGCGGTGGGAACCGATTTATCAAGAGATCAAGTCGGCTCGTCAGCGTGGCGATCGCGACCTGCTCGAAACCGGTGAAGAGCCGCCCCCGGTCGAGTGGCGGCGGATCATCGATCTGGCCAGCGAGGCACTTGCCGAGCAAACCAAAGACCTGATGATCGCCAGTTGGCTGGTCGAAGCCTTGGTGAACAATCCAGGGCCGGCGGGTTTTGCGGGGCTGCGCGACGGCCTGAAAGTGATCAGCGGCTTGCTCGAAAACTTTTGGGAGCAAGTTTATCCGCTGCCCGAAGATGGCGACCTCGAGACGCGCGTCGCGCCGTTGGTGTTTATCACCGACGCGCGTACCGGCGCCCGACTGCCCAACTGCTTGCGCGAAGTCTCGCTTGCCGCCGCGACCGACGAGTCGTATTCGTTCAACTACTTCAACGCCCGCAAGTTATCGCCGAAAGGCGAAAACGAAGACGACAGCAGCTACGAGCGCCGCAGTGCCGAAGCCGCCGAGCGGGCACGAAAGTTCGACGACGCCATCGCCGCCACGCCCGTCGATTTTATCAAGCGTGTTTACGACGATCTGCTCGAAGCGACGGCCGAACTCAAAAGGTTCGACAGCCTGCTCGATGAAAAATTCGGCCGGTTGGCGCCGGGCACGTCGGCCTTGCGGCAGAACCTGGAAGAAATCACCACCAAAGTTCGCAGTATCGTGCGCGATAAGGGGGGCCTGGTCGAGACGGTCGAACAACCGTCGGCCGGCGACGAGACGGACCAAGGCAGCGCTGGTCAGGCAACCCTCGCCACGACCAACGGGCGCATTACCTCGCGGCAAGAGGCCTTCCGTCGGCTGGCCGAGGTCGCGCAATACCTGCGTATCACCGAGCCACAGAGCCCGGTGGCGTACCTGATCGAGCGGGCCGTGGCCTGGGGGCACATGCCCTTTGAACAGTTATTGACCGAGTTGATTCGCGACGAAGGGGTTCGCGGCCAGGTGGGCGAGCTGCTGGGCATTCGTCGCTCGGGCGAGACAAGTTCGGAATGAAAAGGAGTTGTGCTCGTCGCTGATAGCCAGTTGCTTATTGCCAACGCGAATTGCTAATCGCTTCCTACCGGAGAGATCCCGATGGCCAAGAAAGAAAGTACACAGCACAAGCTCGACCGAGTGCGCAAGCCACGCGTGCAAATTACGTACGACGTGGAAGTCAACGGCGCGATGCAGATGAAAGAGCTGCCGTTCGTCGTCGGCGTGCTGGGCGATCTGTCGGGCAAGCCCGATCAACCATTGCCGGCGCTCAAAGACCGCAAGTTTGTCGAGATCGATCGCGACAACTTCGACAAGGTGTTGTCCGGCATGAGCCCGCGCCTGGCCCTGCGGGTCGAGGACAAGCTGTCGGGCAACAAGGACCAGAAGCTCAACGTCGAGCTGAGGTTCAAGAACTTGGACGATTTCGAGCCCGAAAACGTGGTCAAGCAAGTCGAGCCGATGCGCAAGCTGCTCGAAACGCGCAACAAGCTCAAAGACTTGTTGAACAAGATGGAGGGCAACGACAAGCTCGAGGCGCTGCTCGAAGATGTGATCAAGAACAGCGGATCGCGCGATCA
Source organism: Pirellulales bacterium (assembly GCA_035550355.1). Taxonomy (GTDB): domain Bacteria; phylum Planctomycetota; class Planctomycetia; order Pirellulales; family PNKZ01; genus DATAXP01. The sequence continues at coordinate 6,025 of DASZPI010000160.1, read as the reverse complement.
GCTCAGCCAAGCGCTCGGTGTCGACGGCGACGAAACCAAGAACCCACCTGCTCAAGAATAGGATTCTCGTGATGAGTGCCCAAGAACAAGCGAAGGCCGAAGCCTCGGCCGCCACAACGACGACCGACAATTCGCTGTTGGATACGATCCTAAAGCAGGGCATGCGCGCCCGCGACGACGACGCCTTGCAGCGCGGCAAGGACCTGCTCAAGGAGTTCGTCAGCGAGCTGATCAAGCCTGGCATGGTGGTGGCCAAGGACACCGAAAAGACGATCAACCTGCGCATTGCCGAAATCGATCGACTGCTGAGCGCGCAGTTGAACGAGATCATGCACCAGAGCGAGTTCCAGCAGCTCGAAGCCTCTTGGCGCGGGCTGAAGTATCTGGTCGATCAGACTGAAACCAGCACCACGCTCAAGATTCGCGTGCTGAACGTCTCGAAGAAAGACCTGCTCAAGGACATGGAGCGGGCCAGCGAGTTCGACCAGAGCGCGTTGTTCAAGAAGGTGTACGAGGACGAATACGGCACCTTCGGCGGCGCGCCGTACGGCTGCCTGATCGGCGATTACGAGTTCGGCCGTCATCCGCAGGATATGGCGCTGCTGGAGCGAATCTCGAACGTCGCCGCCGCGGCACACGCCCCCTTCCTCTCGGCCGCCAGCCCGATGATGTTCGGCTGGGACAGCTTCACCGAGCTCAGCGGACCGCGCGACCTGGCCAAGATTATGGACCAGACCGAGTACGTGAAGTGGAAGAGCTTCCGCGATTCGGAAGATTCTCGCTACGTGGGGCTCACGCTGCCGCACACACTCGGCCGATTGCCCTATGGCAAGGAGACGGTTCCGGTCGAAGCGTTCAATTTCGAAGAGGACGTCGACGGCAAGGATCACGCCAAGTACCTGTGGACGAACGCCGCGTATTCGCTGGGCGCCCGCATCACCGACGCGTTTGCGAAGTACGGCTGGCTGGCGGCGATCCGCGGCGTCGAAGGCGGCGGCTTGGTCGAAGGACTGCCGACCCACACCTTCAGCACCGACGACGGCGAAGTGGCGCTCAAGTGCCCGACCGAAATCGCGATCACCGATCGGCGCGAAAAAGAGTTCGCCGACCTCGGTTTCATTCCCTTGTGTCATTGCAAGGGAACCGACTACGCCGCGTTCTTCGGCACGCAGAGCGCGCAAAAACCCAAGCTGTACGACCGCGACGACGCGAATGCCAACGCCCGGCTTTCGACCATGTTGCAGTACATCTTGTGCGTCTCGCGGTTCGCCCATTATCTGAAGGCCATGGCTCGCGACAAAATCGGCTCGTTCATGGAACGCGACGAATGCGAAGCCTGGTTGAACCGGTGGATCAACAACTACGTGCTCTCGAATCCCGAGAGCGCCGGCCAGGAAATGAAGGCCAAGAATCCGCTCCGCGAAGCGAAAGTGGTGGTGCGCGAGGTACGCGGCAAACCGGGCTGTTACGAAGCGGTGGCCCATCTGCGGCCGCACTTCCAGCTCGAAGAATTGAGCGTGTCGCTGCGACTGGTGGCCGAGCTGCCGGAAGCCAAGGGCTAACGAGGTGGGAAAAGCGGGCGGCGGTCAGCGATCAGCGCTTTGCCAGTTCGGCACGCCGAAAGCTGACCGCCGAACGCTGGCAGCTTTTTTTGGGATTCGACGCAACATTTTTCGGGTGTCGACGACAATCGTAACCAGAGAGGCTCTCACGCTGGTTCAAACCCACCTCACTAAACCACGTCGCGTCAAAACCCCGTAAACACTAAGGAGATCGACCATGGCTCACACCGACTTCTTCCTCAAGATCAAAGGCATCGAAGGCGAATCGACCGACAGCAAGCACAAGAACGAAATCGACATCGAATCGTGGAGCTGGGGCGAAACCCAAAGCGGTTCGCACGCTTCCGGCGGTGGCGGCGGAGCCGGCAAGGTCTCGATGCAGGACTTCCACTTCACGGCCAAGATCAGCAAGGCCTCGCCCAAGCTGATGCTCGCCTGTGCCAGTGGCGAACACATCGACGAGGCGGTCCTCACCTGCCGCAAGGCGGGCAAGGATCAACAGGAGTACCTGAAGATCACGATGAACGGACTGCTGGTCGCGAGCTACCAAACCGGCGGCAGCGGCCACTCGGAGATCGTCCCGGTCGACCAGGTCAGCCTGAACTTCTCGAAGTTGCAGGTTGAATACAAGCCGCAAGACGCCAAGGGCGGCCTGGGCGGCCCGGTCAAGGCCGGCTGGAACGTCAAGGAAAACAAAACGGTCTAACCGTACCGGCAGGATGCAATCGGCCGGAGCGCTCGCAAGGGCGCTCCGGCCATTTTTTGTAATCGCAACATGCAAAACGCAAAATGCAAAATCTGCGGCAAGCGAATCCGCGATTTTCATTCTGCCTTTTGCATTCTGCATTTCCCGAAATGAGCCGATGGACGCCAAACAACTCTACACCTCGGGCGATCTCAAAGGGGCAGTCGCCGCGGTCACTCAGCAGGTAAAGTCGCGCCCCACCGACTTGGCCGCGCGAACCTTGCTGTTCGAGCTGCTGGCGTTTTCCGGCGAGCTGGACCGAGCCGAGAAACAACTCGAAGCCGTCGGCCAGCTCGACAACAAGGCCGAGTGGGCCGTGCAGGTTTACACCAACCTGCTGGCCGCCGAGCGCAACCGACGACGCGTGTTTAACGAGGGGCTCAAGCCCGAATTCCTGCTCGATCCGCCTGCCTGGGTGCACGAGCATCTGGCCGCCATCGGCCGACTGCGCGAGAACCATGGCAGCCAGGCCAGCGAAGCCCTCGACAAGGCCGCCGATATGTATCCGTCGCTGAGCGGCGAAGCCGACGGTCGCCCGTTCGACGACCTGCGCGACTGCGACGACCTGCTGGGGCCGATGCTCGAGATCATGATCTTGCGCGACTACATTTGGCTGCCGCTCGAGCAGGTGCGGTCGATCGAAATTACCCCGCCCGAGCGGCCTCGAGACCTGGTCTGGATTCCGATTCGCCTGGTCCTGATCGATGAAACGCAACGATCGGGCTACATGCCGGTCCTGTACAACGGCTCGCACGAGAGCGGCGACGACCAGTTGCGGCTCGGGCGGCTGACGGATTGGACGAACAGCGACGGCGGACCCACGCGAGGCCTCGGCATGCGAACACTGCTGGTCGGCGACGAGGCGATGGGGATCCTCGAACTGGGCAACGTCAGCATCAACGCCCGCTGAGGGAGGAACGCGATGGCCACCGTTGAAAGTTGCACGTACGAAGAAGTCCCCTACGACAGCCATCCGTTCCACTACACGCACCCCTCGACCTTATCGACGCTCGGCACGTTGGTCGGCATGCGTCCGCCGGCCGTCGAAACCTGCCGAGTGCTCGAATTAGGTTGCGCTGACGGCGGCAACCTGATCCCGATGGCGTATTCGCTGCCGCGGGCCACGGTGCTGGGGATCGACCTGTCACCGCGCCAGGTAGCAATCGGGCAGAAGGTCGTCGATGCCCTCGGCATCAAAAACCTCGACCTGAGGGCAATGAGCATCCTCGACTTTCCCGACGACGCCGGCACGTTCGACTACATCATTTGCCATGGCGTGTACTCGTGGGTGCCGTCGGTCGTGCAGGACAAAATCCTCGAGATCAGCTCGAAGCATCTTGCCCCGCAGGGGCTGGCGTACATCAGCTACAACACGTTTCCCGGCTGGCACGTGCGGCGCATGGTTCGCGAGATGATGTGCTTTCACGTCAAGCGGTTCGAGGACCGCGGCGAGCGAGTCAAGCAGGCGCGCGAGTTTCTGGAATTCCTCACGACGAATGTCCGCCTGCCAAAAGGGCTGTACGCTTATCTGCTCAAAGAGGAAGCCGAGACCCTGCGTCAGCAGCCCGATTACTACTTGCTGCACGAGCACCTCGAAGACATCAACGAGCCGGTGTACTTCTACCAGTTTGCCGAACGCGCGGCGGCCCAGGGCTTGCAATGCATCGGCGAACCAAAGTACGGCGACCTGATCGGCAAAGCGCCCGACGACGTCAAAGAGGTGCTCGACCGCTGGACGACCGATCCGGTCGAGGTGGAGCAGTATCTCGACTTCATCCGCGATCGCACGTTTCGCCGCACCGTGCTGTGCCACCGCAACGTGCCGACGTCGCCCCATCTTTCACTCGACGCGCTGGCCGGGTTGTACGTGTTGGCCCACTGTCGGCCGGCCTCGGCCACGCCCGACCTGTGGACAACCAGGCCCGAGGACTTCCGCACGCCCGACGGCATCGAGGTGACGACCGATCATCCGTTGGCGAAGCTCACCCTGGTCACGCTTGCCGAGATGTTCCCGCGATCGGTGCGGTTCGATGAGCTGTGGTCGTTGGTCGAACAAAAAATGGCTGCGGCTCCGACGACGGACGACCAACGGGTGCAAACCGATCGCCGCACGTTTGCACAGTTGCTGTTGAACTCCTACATCGCCGGCCTGGTCGAGATGCACACGCATCCAGCGGCTTATGCCGTCGAGGCCAGCGATCGACCAGTGGCCAGCGCGGTCGCGCGCCTGCAAGCGCGGCACACGACGCGGGTCGCCAACCTGCGGCACTACATGACCGACCTGAACGATTTCGACCTCGTCGTGCTGCGCAATCTTGACGGCACGCGCGATCGTGCCGCGCTGGTCGAAGTGCTGGGGCACGCGATCGCCAGCGGCGAGCTGCGCCGCGGTGACGACGCCCCGCAAGACGACCGCCCCCTGCAGCAGTTGCTCGACGAGTTGCTGGAACCCAGTTTGCGACGGCTCGCGAACCAAGCGTTGTTGGTGGCGTGACCTTTAGGGATCGAGGATCGAGATTTGAGATTCGATGGCTCGTGTTGAATCGCTAAACCCGCTGCTGCCGTCGCTGATCGATCGATTGACCGATCACGAACCTGACGTTTCGACCGAGCCGGCCTGGCGGCAGTCGCAGAGCCTGCGCGAATTCGAGGCCGGCGTGCTGCGCGACCTGGAGAACCTGCTCAACACCCGCCGCACCCGTTACGACGAATTCGAGAGTGACAGCGAACTCTCGCGGTCGGTGCTGACCTATGGCATGCCGGAGCTCACGTCCAGCGGCGTGGGCAGCCCGGCGGAGCGCGAAATTCTGCGCCGCGCCGTCGAAGACGCGATCCTGCGTTTCGAGCCGCGGTTGCGCGACGTTCGCGTGACGCTGCACGAGCCTGGCAACAGCTTCGATCGCGTGCTGAAAATGACCGTGGACGGCCTGTTGTGGGTCGATCCCAGTCCCTTGCCGATCACGTTCGATACGATCGTGCAGCCGGCGTCGGGACAGTGCTTGATCAAGGGGCGATAGATGACTAGGCAAAAACGGAATGCGGAAAGCGGAAAGCCGATCGGCACGCTCCTGCATTCCGCTTTCCGCTTTCGGCTTTCCGCTTTTCAGCCATGACCGACGCCCTCGAGCGACGTTACGAAGACGAGCTGACGTTCATCCGTCAGATGGCGCACGAGTTTGCGCGTCAACGGCCCAAAATTGCCGATCGTCTGCTGCTGCGACACGACACGGGAATCTCAGAAGATCCGCACGTCGAGCGGCTGATCGAGGCATTTGCCTTTCTGACCGCGCGCGTGCGGCTGAAGCTCGACGACGATTTCTCCGAGCTGACCGACGCCCTGCTCGACATCCTCTACCCGCATTACCTCGCGCCGGTGCCGTCGATGTCGATCGTGCAGTTCGTCATCGACCCCGGGCAAGGCAAGCTGACGAGCGGCTACACGATCGCTCAGCACAGCAAGATGTACTCGCGTCCCGTGCGCGACGTCTCCTGCCGATTCCGTACCGCTTATCCGGTAACGTTATGGCCGATCGAAATTGCCTCGGTCCGCTATCAGACCGCTCCGTTCAGCAACGTGGCTCCGCCGCCGCGTTCGTCGGGGTCGCCGGCGCTGGTGCGGATCGAGCTTCGATCGCTCGGCAGCACGTTTCCTGAGCTGGAGATCGATCGCCTGCGGCTGTACCTCAGCGGCGACGACTTGACGGCGCACTCGGTGTAC
>DASZPI010000159.1:0-6163 GCA_035550355.1 Pirellulales bacterium | reverse complement strand
CCGAACGCCTTGCGACCGTCGCTGCCGCTGCGCGCGGCGCTCGGCGGCGCACCGTCGATGATCGCCCCGGCCGATCCGCGACGGACGACTTTGGTTCCGCAGTCAGCTCTTCGGAGCGAAGCGGACTTGCGGACCTTGGCCGGCGCCAGGGCAACGTCGGTCGCTTATGAGTTGAGCTACGGTGACCGCGATCGAGCGACTCACGTCGGCAGCGACGCTCGCGATCGCGGCAGCAACGGCGACGGGGGCAACGGCCACGGCAGCAACAGCGGTTATCGCCGCGGCGATGATTACGGTCGGGCGCCCCACCGGCCGGCCTTGGGCAAATCGTCGCCCGAGACCGTTCGCACGGCCCTGTGCACCGAGGTGCGCGACGGCGTGTTGCGGGTGTTCATGCCGCCGGTCGAATGGCTCGAAGATTACCTCGATCTGGTCGCGGCGATCGAAGACACGGCCCACGATTTGAAGCTTCCGGTTTTGCTCGAGGGCTACACCCCTCCGCACGATCCGCGCATGCAGCAAATCAAGGTCACGCCCGATCCCGGCGTGATCGAGGTGAACACGCACCCGGTCGAAACCTGGGACGACCTGGTGCGCAACACGCACGCGCTGTACGAGGAAGCACGGCTGTGCCGGCTGGGGACCGAGAAGTTTATGCTCGACGGCCGCCATACCGGCACAGGCGGCGGCAACCATATCGTGGTCGGCGGACCGACGACCGCCGATTCGCCGCTGCTGCGCCGGCCCGATTTGTTGCGCAGCCTGGTGGGCTTCTGGAACAACCATCCGTGCCTATCGTATTTGTTCAGCGGCGCGTTCGTCGGTCCCACCAGTCAGGCGCCGCGCATCGACGAAGCGCGAAACGATCAGGTTCACGAGATCGAGCTGGCGTTCAAGCAAATTCCCGATCACGGTCCGGCCGCTCCCTGGCTGGTCGATCGCGTGTTTCGCAACCTGCTGGTCGATTCGACCGGCAACACGCATCGCACCGAGCTGTGCATCGACAAGCTGTACGCGCCCGAGTCGGCCAGCGGGCGGCTTGGTCTGCTCGAAATGCGCGGCTTCGAGATGCCTCCTCACGCGCAGATGAGCTTGACGCAGCACCTGCTGATCCGCGCGCTGGTGGCGTACTTCTGGAAGCAGCCGTACCGGCAGCCGCTGGTCCGCTGGCGCACCGAAGTGCACGACCGCTTCATTTTGCCGCACTTTGTCGAGCAAGATTTAGACGACGTGATTTTCGAGCTGAACCAGGCGGGTTATCCGCTGCAGGCCGAGTGGTTTGCTTCCCACCTGGAATTCCGCTTTCCGGTTCATGGTACAATTGAACACCGGGGGCTGGTGTTGCGGCTGCGGCAAGCGATCGAGCCCTGGCACGTGCTGGGCGAGGTGCCCGGCATTCACTCGGCAGTGCGACAGGTAGACTCGTCATTAGAACGGCTCGAAGTATTTGTCGAAGGCATGGTCGATCCGCGGCACCGCATCACCTGCAATCGTGTCGCGGTCCCGCTGCATCCGACCGGCACGAACGGCCAGTACGTTGCCGGGGTGCGTTACCGCGCATGGCAGCCGCCGCAATGCCTGCATCCGACCATCGGCGTTCATTCGCCGCTGGTGTTCGATGTATTCGACACCTGGTCGCAGCGTTCGATCGGCGGGTGCACGTACCACGTCGCGCACCCGGGTGGGCGGAACTACGAACGCTTTCCGGTAAATGCGTACGAGGCCGAAGGTCGGCGCGGCGCCCGGTTTTGGAAGTTCGGCCATACACCGGGGCAGTGGTCGATCATCGAACCGACGGTCGACAAGGAGTTCCCGTTCACGCTCGATTTGCGCCGGGTTTGACCGTTCGATCATTGCACGCCCCCGGCAATTTTGACACGCTCGGCCGGGACGCCTTAGCGAACCTATGACCACCGACGTCACCGGATCGAGCATCGCCAGCGGCGGGGGAATGGCCGCGCTGTATGTGCCGCGGCTGGCAACGCACGACGAGCTGCGCGCCCCCGACGGCAGCGTGCGTCCGCACTGGCGGCAGTTCGTCACGATGCTCGACGGTCTCAGTCGCGACGAGATTCGCAGCCGTTGGGACATGGCCCTGCGGCTGATCCGTGAAAACGGCATCACGCACAACATTTACGACAATCCCGACGGCTTCTCGCGCCCCTGGAACTTGGATCTGCTCCCCTTGCTGCTCCCGGCCGGCGAGTGGCAGCAGGTGGGCGAGGGGCTTGTTCAGCGCGCTCGGCTGCTGAACGCGCTATTGGCCGACCTGTACGGTCCGGCAACCTCGCTGGCCAATGCGGTGATCCCGCCCGAGCTGGTGTATGCGAACCGCGGCTTCTTGCGTCCTTGCCACGGGTACCGGCCGCCGTTCGGACAATGGTTGCATCTGTACGCGGCCGACCTGGTGCGCTCGTCCGACGGGCGGTTCCAGGTGCTCAGCGATCGCACGCAGAACCCCTCGGGCGCGGGCTACTCGCTCGAAAACCGCATCATCTTGTCGCGTGCCTTGCCCAGCATGTTCGAAGAATGCGGCGTGCTGCGGTTGGCGCCGTTCTTCATCACCATGCGCCAAACGCTCGCGGCGCTGGCGCCGTCGAACCACGAGAACCCGAGCATCGTGCTGCTCACGCCAGGGCCGTACAACGAGACCTATTTCGAGCACGCCTACCTGGCCCGCTACCTTGGCTACACGCTCGTGCAGGGCCAAGACCTCACCGTGCGCGATTGCCGCGTGTACCTAAAAACGCTCGGCGGCCTGCAGCGCGTCGACGTGATCCTGCGCCGCGTGGATGATAACTTTTGCGATCCGCTGGAGCTATATTCGCAGTCGTTCCTCGGCGTGCCGGGGCTGCTGCAAGCCATTCGCGAAGGCACCGTCGCGGTGGCCAACGCCATGGGCAGCGGTGTGCTGCAAGCGCCGGCGTTCTTGCCGTTTCTGCCGGCGTTGTGTCGCCATCTGCTCGGCGAAGAGCTGAAGCTACCGAGCGTGCCGACGTGGTGGTGCGGCAATCCCGAGTCGCTGCGGTACGTGCTCGATAACCTGTCGCGGCTCGTGATCAAGCCGGCGTTGCCGACGCGCGGAACCGACCCGGTGTTTGGCAGCGAGTTGTCGCGCAGCGACCTGGAGGCGCTTGCCGGCAAGATTCAATCGCAGCCGTTGGCTTACGTGGCGCAAGAGCCGGTCGAATCGTTCATGGCTCCCGTGTTGCGCAACGGCGACGTGCAGTCGCGCCGCTTTGTGGTGCGCGCCTACCTGGCGGCGGTCGATCAATCGTACGCCGTGATGCCGGGTGCGCTGACGCGCGTGACCGACGCCCCCGACTCGTTTGTCGTTTCGCTGCAGCGCGGCGGCGGTAGCAAGGACACCTGGATCCTGGGCCAAGGCCCGGTGAACGAAGTCAGCCTGCTCACTCCCGCGTCGACGCCGGTGCTGCTCAGCCGCGGGGGCAGCGATCTGCCCAGCCGCGCTGCCGACGACCTATTTTGGCTGGGGCGCTACGTGCAGCGCTGCGAGGCGATTGTTCGCCTGGCCCGTTGCGTCATCAACCGGCTCACCGATCCCCACGCGCTGGAGAACCCGCAGGCGCTGCACGTCCTGATCGATGAGCTGCTGATCCACAGCTCGGCCATGCCGGCGCACGCTGCGCAACTGGCCGCAGCCATTTTTGCCGATTCCGACCCCACCGGTCTGCGGCGTTCGACCGAGGCGTTTCGCACGCTCGCCCGTGTGCTGCGCGACCGCATTTCGGCCGATGCCTGGCGAATCCTCGAAGCGATCGAACGGCAGGTAACCGATTCCAATCGCGAGCTGCGCAATGTCGGCGACGATGCGATCGATACCGTTCTGGATCGGTTCAACCAGTTTATGACCGGCTTCCTGGCCTTTGGCGGCATGGTGGCCGATTCGATGACCCGGGGCCTGGCGTGGCGGTTTCTCGACATGGGCATGCGGCTGGAGCGCGCGATCGGCGTGGCCGACTTGCTGGGCGCGGTCCTTTCGCAGCAGCGCTACGAAGAGCGCTTCCTGCTCGACGCCTTGCTCGAAGCCGGCGACAGCTCGCTAACCTATCGGCGGCGATACCTGACGCAGCTCGAGCCGGCGGCCGTGCTCGATCTGTTGCTGGCCGACGAAACCAATCCGCGGTCGGTGGCGTTTCAACTGGCGGGCATCGAGCAGCACTTGAATCAGTTGCCGCGAGATTCCACGCACCCGCAGTTGAACGTCGATCTGCAGCAGGTGCTGCAACTGCGCACCACCGTGCAGTTGACCGACCTGACAGCGATGTGCATTCCGACTCGCGGTCAACGGGCCCGGCTGAAGGCGCTGCTCGAGCAAGTGACCGAGCAGCTCGAGTTGATCTCGAAGCTGGTGACGCAAATGTTCTTCAACCATGCCGCCGTCTCGCCGCATCTACTGAACTCGGAGAAGGCCGAGCCGTGAAGTACCGCGTTCGCCATCGCACCGAGTACTACTACGGCGACCCCGTGCCGTTGTGCCACAACCTGATTCACATGGTGCCGCGCGAGACCCCCTGGCAGCATTGCGAGTCGAGCGAGCTGTCGATCACCCCTGCCCCGGCAGCCCGGCGCGACTTTGTCGATTTCTTCGGCAATCACGCCACCTGGGTCTCGGTGCAGGAGCCGCACGAGGTACTGCGGGTCGAAACGAGTAGCGAAGTCGAGGTCGATACGCCCCAGCGGACGGAAACTGCCAGCAGTGGCTGGAATGATTTCGCGCTCCGGCTTGCCCACGACCCTTCGCTGTATCTGTTGAAGGAGTACACGTTCGCATCACGGCAGGTCGAGCTGGCCCCCGAGCTGGCCGAGTATGCGCGCGAAACCTTCGATCCCGGCCGCCCGCTGCTCGATTGCGTCGAGGAGTTAACGCGGCGCATTTTCGACGAGTTTCAGTTCGACTCGACCGCGACGACGATCAACACGCCGGTGCTCGAGGTGCTCGATCATCGCCGCGGAGTGTGCCAGGACTTCGCACATCTGGAAATCGGTTGCCTGCGTTCGCTGGGGTTGCCGGCCCGTTACGTGAGCGGGTATTTCGCGACCCAACCTCCTCCCGGGCAAAAGCGCATCGCCGGCGCCGACCGTTCGCATGCGTGGGTATCGACCTATCTGCCCGAGCTTGGCTGGGTCGACGTCGATCCGAGCAAGGGAACGCTGGTGGCCGAGGATCATATCACGATCGGCTGGGCCCGCGACTACGACGACGTGAGCCCGCTGCGGGGAGTCGTGGTCGGCGGGCGCCGGCATTCGATGGTGATCGGGGTCGATGTCGAGCCGCTGGAATCTCCGGCCGCCTCGGGAGAGCCGTTCAGCGACGGCTGATCGCGGGCTGATCGGGCTGGTTGAGCAGCGACTCATGTTGAGCGGCCTCGCGGCGCTAATCTCGGCAGCTTCGCTCCATTTTGCCGCGAAATCGTGCTGCCGACGGCGTCGTCGTTTTCGGTACGCTTGTTGCGTTGTACGGCGGCCATGATGAACAACCCTTATCGCCGTCTCAGCGTTCGCCACACCACCAGGATGACGTACGATCAGCCGGTTGCGCACAGCACGCACCAGTTGCGGCTGCTGCCGATGACCGATCGGCGTCAACGCGTGTTGGACTACGACCTAGAGATTTCGCTGCCGTTCAACCCGATTCAATTCGAAGACGTGTTCGGCAACCACGTGACCAAGTTCGACATCAACCAGCCGTACACCGAGCTGACGATCACCAGCCGTGCGACGGTCGAGTTGATCAACGAAGACCCGTTCGCGTTTGCCTCGGTGCCGATCCGGCCGTCGTTCCCGCTGGTGTGGATGCCGTGGCAAAGGTTGATGCTCAATCCGTATTTGCAGCCGCTCGAATTGCCCGAGACGCAGTTGCACGAGCTCGTCGCCTACGGCATGTCGATCGTCGAGCAGAACAACCGCGACCTGATGGAGACGCTGTTCGCGCTGAACCTGCACCTGCACAGCGACTTTCAGTACTGCCCCGGCTCGACGAACGTGTTCACCACGCCGTTCGATTTTTTCGTGAACAAGCGTGGCGTGTGCCAGGACTACGCAAACCTGTTTGTGTGCATCGCGCGGATGCTCGGCATTCCGGCCCGCTACGTGTGCGGCTACATCCACACGGGCAACCACGGGGCGAATCGCGTCGGCG
>DASZPI010000158.1:0-3339 GCA_035550355.1 Pirellulales bacterium | reverse complement strand
CATCGACCGGCTGCACACTCAGCGGCCGCGCGGCCGATGAGCCGTCGACGGTCACCTTGGTGCAAAAAAAGCAAGTCTTTGCCTGCTCGACGAGTTGCTTGATCGTGCGCACGGCGTCGGCGCCGTGCAGGTCGTCGCGATTCGGTTCTGGTTGCTGGCGATTGATGGAATCCATGACCAGGCGCTCCTTGGCTCGGTAAACACGGCACATTTCCAGGCGCGCGGAGTTTTGCAACTCCGGTACCGAGCGCGGTTTCGTCGCACACCAGCGAGTTCGCGGTGCGCGGGTTGCGCGGGGTGAGCGTTTGACGCCATCTGGTCTGATTATTGCTCATGCCTCTCGGGGGGAAGCGGGTCTGCGATGTGTCGGGCCGACGCTCTCCGTATCGATTCAAGGAGCTTCGCACATGCCCATGACACCAGGCGAGCGACCGACCCACGGTCACCACAAGCTTGCGGCAGCGGTCTTTGTCGGTGCGTTGATCGTCGGATCGGCGCTGATCTTGGCGGCCGAGCTGATGAAGCCCGAGCGTTACGAATTCCATCCCGGCGCAAGCCCCACGACCTACGTGGTCTACGACCGCGATACCGGGCGTGCCACGAGCGTCGAGTTCAACACGAAGAAGCCGTTGGCCGCGATCGAGGATTAGCAGGCCCGGGCGATCATTTTTCCAACCGCATCCGATGTGGAGGAGCGTTCCATGTTACTTGCTGCATTGACCCTGCCGCCGATCGCGGCGATCGGCTACTCGCTGGTGTACCTGCTGGCGGGCGGCGGCCTGGGCGGGGCCGTCGTGATCTTCATCATCGCCAAGATGCTCGGCGATTGACGGCCGGGCGCCCGCACGTTCGAGCCGTCAGCTCCCTGTAGCCGGGCAGTGTGCTTCAGTCGGGCAGTGTGCTTCAGCCAGTCGCCTTTTCGGGAAACCCGTGCTGCTTGCGGTGGTACGGGCCGTCGAACGATTGGGTTGACTTGAACCACTCGTAGCGGCCGTCGCCGGCCAGGTCGCGGGTGCGGGCCACGAGCTGCGCCAGCTCGTCGGCCGGCATCGGCTTGAAGTTGCGCGCAATGCCCAGCTCCTGCTGCAAGTCTTCTCGCGACGTGATCCCCACGACCAGCGAGCTAATCGGCAGCGACAGGGCGTAACGTCGGCAGGTGATCGCGTCGAGCTTCGCTTCTTCGACGAACTTCCCCTTGGGGAACCCGCCGCCCAGGCTTTTCATCCCCAGCACGCCGATGCCGCGCTCGTTGCACACCGGCACCACCTGCTTTTGGAAGCTGCGGTAGTTGGCGTCGAGCAAGTTGATTGGCATCTGCGCGGTCGCCCAGGCATACGGCTTGTCGATCATCCGCAGGTGCAGCTCGGGATGCTTGTGCCCGGTGAAACCGATGTAGCGCACCTTGCCGGCCTTCTGGGCCTCGAGCGCCGCCTTAAGGCCACCTTTCTCGAACACCCAGTCGGGATCGTTGTCGTAGTTGATCTCGTGGAACTGCCACAGGTCGAGATGGTCGGTCTTGAGGCGCGACAGGCTTTCGTCGAGGTTCTTCAGCGAGCCGGCGTAGTCGCGGTTGCAGTTCTTGGTCATCAGAAAGACCTTCTCGCGCCGGCCGCCGCTGGCCAGTGCCTCGCCCATCACGCGTTCGCTGCCGCCGTCGTGGTAGTCCCAGGCGTTGTCGAAGAACGTCAGGCCGTTGTCGATCGCCTCGTGCATCAGGCTCACGGCCAGCTTGGGCTCGATGGCCCCGATGTGCCAGCCGCCCAGGGCGATGATCGACACCTTTTGGCCGGTCTTGCCCAGCTCGCGTTTGGGCAGCCCGTCGGGGCTGTCTTCCTGCCCGGCGAGCACGGCCTGGGCCAGGTTCGAGGCGGCCATGCCCGCCGCGGCCGAAATCAGAAAATCGCGACGGTTGGCTTCGCTCATGGCGGCGGCTCCTGAGTCGTTGGATCGAATTTTGGGACAGCGGCGAACCGGGACAGTTTCGCCCTTCGAAGCCGTCGCAGGGCGGCGGTCGCGATGCCGGTCATCGTAGCTTGCCGAGGTGCTTTTACAATTGCCAGCGCCGCCCCAGGGCGCGGCGCAACAAAAAAGCCCACGGACCGCAGTCCGTGGGCTTGATCGTTTAAATACGCTCGCAGGTTACGGGCTTACGACGAGCTGGGCTCGCCGCTGCCGGCCGCGGTGGCGGCCGCCACGGGCGCTTCGGCGGCTTCGTTCTGCACGCTTCCGTCGAACACGAGCTGCTTCTGCTCGCCGACCTTTTTCACGTCGACCGTGATCGTGTCCTTGCCGTTGAACTCGCCCTTGAGCAGTTCTTCGCTGAGCGGGTCCTCGACGAAGTTCTCGATCGCCCGACGCAGCGGCCGAGCGCCGAAATCGGTGTTCGAGCCCTTCTTGATCAGGAACTTCTTGGCCTCGTCGGTCAGCGTCAGCTTCAGGCCGCGCTCGCTTAGACGTTCGCGCACCTTGCTGAGCTCCAAGTCCACGACGTGCTTCAGGTCCTCCACGTTCAGATGGCGGAAGACGATGATGTCGTCGCAGCGATTGATGAACTCGGGACGGAACACGCGCTCGATCCGCTCCATCACGCGCCCCTTCATGCTGTCGTAGCCGGCGTCGTCGTCCGGGGCTTGGAACCCGAACGCCGACTCGTTCTTGATCGCCTCGGCGCCGGCGTTCGTGGTCATGATCAGGATCGTGTTGCGGAAGTCGACATTGCGACCGAAGCTGTCGGTCAGCCGGCCTTCTTCCATCACTTGCAGCAGCATGTTGAACACGTCGGGATGCGCCTTCTCGATCTCGTCGAGCAGCACGACCGCGTAGGGCCGGCGGCGAATCTTCTCGGTCAACTGCCCGCCTTCCTCGAACCCGACGTAGCCCGGCGGAGCGCCGATCAGCCGGCTCACGTTGTGCTTCTCCATGTACTCGCTCATGTCGATCTGAATGAGCGCGTCGGAATCGCCGAACATGAACTCGGCCAGCGCCTTGGCCAACAACGTCTTACCCACGCCGGTGGGCCCGGCGAAGATAAAGCAGCCGGTCGGGCGCTTCGGGTCCTTCAGGCCGCTGCGGCTGCGCCGCACGGCTTTGCTGATGCTCTTGATCGCCTCGTCCTGGCTGATGACCCGCTTGTGCAGGTCTTTTTCCATCTCCATCAGCCGCAGCGAATCTTCGGTGGTCATCCGCGTCAGCGGTATGCCGGTCATCTTCGAGACGACTTCGGCGATCACCTCGTCGTCGACCACGCCATCGGCCTCGCGCGAACGTTCACGCCAGTCACGGGTGATCGAAAGCTTCTTCTTCTTCAGCTTGTCGGCCTGGTCGCGCAGGGCGGCGGCC
>DASZPI010000157.1:0-1756 GCA_035550355.1 Pirellulales bacterium | reverse complement strand
CGCTCGAGCAGGAGTTGATTGTTGTCGTGGTCGGTCGCTCCGAGGCCGGCAAAGTGCGCTGAAATGACCCCCGGCGCGCCTGCCAGTGCGTCGACCGCCAATCCGCTGTCGTCGGCGAGCACCCAATGGCCCAAGGCCCGCGCATAGCCGCTCGCCTTAAGCTCGGCATTGGCGGTAAACGTGTCGCCGGTTTCGTCGACCAACTCGACCCTGTCGAAGTCGGCCAGGGTGCGCACCGTGATGCCGGTTGGAGCGAGCAGAACGGCGAGCTCGTCGCGCTTTTTGAGGTTGAACGTGCCCAGGACCAAGGGCGCAGATGCTGATGTGGAAACGATTTGCTCCGCCATAGGTGCTTTAGCCCATGCAGCCTGTGCCGTCGCGGCATCACAGGCCCGACCATTGCCAATGCCTGTGGCACGTTCTAGATTGTTGCGGGTGAAAGCATCAAGGGGCAACCCAAGGCCTGGAGCTAAGCGTTTGTCGCGCAGCGTGGCGAGCGTGTGACATCTCGCTTGTAAATGACCACCGGCGAATCTGATCCCACGTTCAAGTCACCGGCAGCTGCCGATAAGCCGATTCGTATGAGCGACGCCTCCGGCGACGCCCATTCCCATGCCGACGCGCATCGGCACGTTCCGGCCGACATTTCGCCCGGCGTGACGGCCAATCCGCTGGACGAGCTGGTCGAAGACCTGGATATCGACAAAAGCGTCGTCATCGACGGGCCGACGCTGCCGAAGCGCATCAAGACGCTGCTGATCGGCAAGCCGCGCAACCTCCAGGACCAGACGCTGTTTCACCACGTCACGCTGGCCGCGTTCTTGGCCTGGGTCGGCCTGGGGGCCGACGGCCTGAGCTCGAGCTGCTACGGTCCCGAAGAAGCCTTTCACAACCTGCACGGGCATAACTATCTCGCCGTCTTTCTGTCGCTGGCGACGATCGTCACCGTGTTTGTCATCTCGGCCTGCTACAGCCACATCATCGAGCTGTTCCCTTCGGGCGGCGGCGGGTACTTGGTGGCGTCGAAGTTGCTTGGCCCGCGGGTGGGTGTGGTCTCGGGCTGTGCGCTGCTGGTCGACTATGTGTTGACGATTACCGTGTCGATTGCCGCCGCCGGCGAGGCCTTGTTCGGCCTGATCGGCCCGCGCTGGCACTTTGTCAAAGAGCCTGCCGAGGCCGCAGCGATCGTGCTGCTGATCGTGCTAAACATGCGCGGGGTCAAGGAATCGGTCAAAGTTCTGATGCCGATTTTCCTGCTGTTCCTCGTGATGCACGCCATGCTGATCTCGGGCACGGTGACCATGCACCTTACCGACATGGGACAGGTCGTCGGCAAGGTTGCCGACGAAGTGCACCGCAGCGTCGGCGATCCTACGATCGGCCTGTGGGGAATGATCGGCTTGCTGCTGCACGCCTATTCGATGGGCGCCGGCACGTATACCGGAATCGAAGCGGTGAGCAACAGCATGCCGGTCATGCGCGAGCCGCGCGTCGCCACCGCCAAGCGCACGATGATTTATATGGCGTCGTCGTTGGCGATCACCGCCGGCGGCTTGATGCTGGCCTACTTGCTGCTCGACATTCAGCGCGTCGAAGGCAAGACAATGAATCAGGTGCTCGCCGAGCAGTTCATGGGCAGCGTGGGCGCCAGCAGCGTCGTTGCCAACGTATTTGTGTACGTCACGATGCTCGCCTCGGGTGCGCTGTTGATCGTTGCCGCACAGGCCGGTTTTATCGACGGTCCCCGGGTGCTGGC
>DASZPI010000156.1:0-2662 GCA_035550355.1 Pirellulales bacterium | reverse complement strand
CCAGGAGGAAATCGTTGGCATCTCCCGACTTTCCGATGTCATCATCGACTGAGCGTATGTCTGCCGAATCTCCGCATCCCGAGGCAATTGAACGTCGCGACGTGCAATTCGCCGGCCGCGTGCAGGGGGTCGGATTTCGATACACGACGCGCCAGATCGCCGCGCGGTTCGATGTCACCGGCTTCGTGCAAAATCTACCCGATGGCAGCGTGCGCCTGGTGGCCGAGGGGCGTGAAAGCGAGCTTGATCGTTTTGTTGCAGCGATTCGCGATGAAATGCAACGGCACATCGCCACGGTGACCATCGATCCGTCGCCGGCAACTGGCGAATTCGACCATTTTTCGATCCGGCTTTGATGCCTGCTCAAGGATACTTTGACGTGCTCTCGCCTGGTGTGACCGCGATCTTGCTCTTCGCCGAGCTGCCGCCTTGGGTTCGAGCCGCGTGGATTGTGCCCGTCGGCGCGGTCGCGGCGCTCGGCGCCTTGGGCGTGCTGGCTGCCGCGGTACGACTGCTGATGCCCAAAATCGCGGCGATTGCGCAGACGACGCTCAAAGAGGCGCTCGCCGAGCCCTTGTTTTGGGTGGAGTTGGTGCTGGGCTCGCTGTTGCTATTTGCGCTGGCGTTCATTCCCTACAACACCTTCGGCGACGATGTGAAGGTGATGAAGGACTCGGGACTGACGCTGATCTTGCTGGCGGGCATCTTGCTGGCCGTGTGGACGGCAAGCGTTTCCGTGGCCGACGAGCTCGAAGGCCGCACCGCGTTGACGTTGCTTTCGAAGCCGATGACCCGTCGCCAGTTCTTGATCGGCAAGTTTCTGGGAGTACTGACGCCGGTGTACCTGCTGTTCGTGGTCCTGGGAGTGGTGTTCCTGGTGATGGTCAGTTTCAAAGTCACCTTCGACGCGCGCGAGGCTGCGTTGACCGGCGACCTGACGCGGTTCTGCCGCCAGGAAATCGAGCAAGTCGCGCCGGGGTTGGCGCTGGCGTATCTGGAAACGATCGTGTTCAGCTCGATTAGCGTGGCGATCGCCACACGGCTGCCGATGGTGCCAAACCTGATCGTCTGCGCCACGATCTACGTGGTCGGCCACCTGGTTCCGCTATTCGTGCAATCGTCGGCCGGTGAGCAGCCGATCGTGGCGTTCGTGGGCCAGGTGTTGGCTACGGTGCTGCCCGTGCTCGACCATTTCACCATTCAAGCGGCTGTCGCCGCCGGCCGCGAAGTGCCGCTGCGTTACGTCGGCACGGCCGCTGCGTACAGCGCGGTGTACAGCGCGGTGGTCATGCTGCTTGGGCTCTTGCTGTTCGAGGATCGCGACCTGGGCTGATGGCCCGTTCGCCGCGCGCGTGCCGCTGCGTGATGGCAATGAATTGTTCGAGCTGATGCTCAAAATCGCGCTTCGACTGCTCGTAGCGCCGATGCAGTTGGGCGACGTCGGCCCCGACGGTGGCCAGCTCTTCCGGGCCCCAGGCGATGCCGGCCATGCCCAGTTCCAGTGCTTGGTAGTCTTCGCGCGTGTGCGTCCCGTCGGGCACTACGACCACGGGGCAGCCGCACATCAGCGCTTCGTAGATCAGCATGGTGCTGTTGTCGAACGAGTAGAGCACGCGCGAAGCCCGCAGTAGCTTACCCAGCTCGTGACGCGCGGGCGTGCGGCGCGTGATCTCAAAGGCGCGTTGGCGATCGACCACTCCATCCTGCCATCGCGATTTGCCCACGTAGAAGCATTCCAGGCTGCGTTTCGTCAGATCAAGATCGTCGCAATGAAAGATCGATTCGTCGATCATCGGCATGTAGAGCTTGCCGGCAATCTGGTTGCGGATCGTGCGACGGTAGACTTCGGAATAGATGAATACCAGCTCGCGATCGTCCCAGATCAAATCGCCGCCGATGAACCCCGGCTGGTTGAGCGCCCAGCGAGCTACGGTCGCCGCGTTGCACGGATTGCCCGACACGGTTTCTGGATACACAGCAATGAACCCGTTGCGGCACCATTGGCGCGCCTGCCACCATCCGACCCGCGGCACGGCGTACTCGTCGCCGCAGCGTGTCGAGCCGACAATGTACGATGGGTAGCCGCGACGATTCAGCTCATCGCACAGCCGGTACAGGCAGCGGACGCCCACCGACGCCGCATTGTAGCGCGGGGCGACGATTGCGTAGCCATGTTGGCCGCTCGGCAGCGCACGACTGCTCCGCTCGATCTCGGCTTCGCGCACATGATCCTTGCAACCCTCCAGCACGCGGCCGCATAAATCCGCGGCCAACGAGACGAGTCGTCCCGGCGGCCAGAGCAGGCCTGGCAGCGCACCAAGGGCGCGGGAAACCGCAGGTCGCGCGCCCGGGCGTCGTTGGCGTTCATGCATCGAGGGCGGTCCGCTCATGACTACAGGTTGTGATAGTACTGCACGAGCCGGGCGATGCGGCGTACCACTCCCTTGGGCAAAGGCCCCGCGTGACCGTCGTTGCGGCCGACGTCGATGAAGAGCCGCTCGGCGCTCTTCGAAGGCTTGTTCGCAGCGAGCGGCGTGGTCGGTTGCTGCTGGGGCTTCTTTGCTTTCAACGTCGACAACTGCTCGTCGATTTGCGCAAGGATGCCGGTCAACGAAGAATCGCGAAACACTCGACCGCGGCGAATCTTTGGATCGACGTACGA
>DASZPI010000155.1:0-2080 GCA_035550355.1 Pirellulales bacterium | reverse complement strand
CAACCCGACGGCGGCCACGGCGCCCTGCCAGAGGCTGTGAACGAGCGCCGCCAAGAGGTGCTGCCAACTGGGCCCGGACAGCCAATCAAGGAGCGTCGTGATTCCGGCCGCTAGGTCCGCCATGGGTTGCCGCCTGTCCCTAATTTCTTCTTGGCTATTTCTTCTTGGCCTCGGCCAGCACCCGGCGAATCTCGGCCAACTCCTCGGCATCGACGCGGGTGCTCTCGAGCAGACATTGCAGAACCTGCGCAGGGCTGCCACCGAAGACGTTGGCCAGCATGTCCTTCATCAGCGGCCGTAGCACTTGCTGCCGCTTGACTGCGGCGCGATACACGTTCGCCAGCCCCTGTTGCTTGTGGGTCGCGAGTCCTTTCTTCTCCAGGTTCTGGAGCAAGGTCAGTACCGTGGTATAGGCCCGGTCTTTGCCGTCGGGCATCGCGGCGCGAACGTCGTGTACCGACGAGGGTCCACGTTCCCATAGCACGGCGAGCACTTGCAATTCGACGTCGGACGGAGGCAGGGGGGGCACGGCGTTGGTCCTTCACGTGAGCGAGGAATATCCACTAGCGACGTAGTATCTACTATTTACATAGTGGAGTCAACGTTTTTGTTTGAGCGGATCTGGAGAAGTGGTTCGATGGCTCGGCGTCCTCTCAGGCGTGCTCGACAGTCGGCGGGTAAAGGTAGGGCGTTGTTCGGAGTGCTCGAGCACCCCTTGCGGAAAAGGGGCCCTGGCGGCGCGAAGGACCGAGCGTTTAAACTGAGCCAGTCGGGGAACCGCTGCCCCTGCCTCACGAACAAATCCCCAGCCCAGAATCGCATGGAAGCGCTGCTCGCCATTCTCCGCAAGTACTGGGGTTACGACGCGTTCCGCCCGCTGCAGGGCGAGGCGATGAGCGCCGTCGTTGCCGGACGCGACTCGGTGGTGGTGCTGCCGACGGGGGGCGGAAAGTCGCTCTGCTTTCAGGCCCCCGCGTTGCACATGCCTGGCCTGGCACTGGTGGTGTCCCCGCTGATCTCGCTGATGAAAGATCAGGTCGACACGCTGGTCGATTGCGGCGTGCCGGCCGCCTGCGTCAACAGTACTCTCACGCCCGCCGAGCGCCGCGCCGTGGCCGACCAGGTGCGATCGGGCCGTTTGAAGCTCTTGTATCTCTCGCCCGAGCGGCTGATGACCGAGCAGACGCTGGGCTTCTTGCAAAACGTCGACGTGTCGTTCATCGCCATCGACGAGGCGCATTGCATCAGCGACTGGGGGCATGATTTCCGACCGGAGTATCGAGCTCTCCGGCAGTTGAAGGAAGTCTTCCCGGGTATTGCCCTGCACGCGTATACCGCCACGGCAACCGAGCGCGTGCGCACGGATATCGCCGCACAGCTGGGACTCGACGAGCCCGAGATCCTGGTCGGCTCATTCGATCGTCCCAACCTGGTGTACCGCGTCGCGCGACGCACCGACCGGTTGCGGCAGATTCGCGAAGTGATCGACCGCCATCGCGACGAGTCGGGCGTTATCTATTGCATCCGCCGGACGGACGTCGAAAGCCTGTGCGCCGAGCTTGTTGCCCTGGGCCATCAGGCGTTGCCGTATCATGCCGGCATGGCCGATGAGGATCGCCGCAAGAACCAGGACGCCTTTATCAACGACCGGGCCAAGATCATCGTGGCCACGGTCGCCTTCGGCATGGGCATCGACAAATCGGACGTGCGTTTCGTGATCCATGCCGCCGCGCCGAAATCGCTGGAAAATTATCAACAGGAAAGTGGTCGTGCCGGCCGCGACGGCCTGGAGGCCGAATGCTGCCTGTTCTATTCGGGCGCCGACTTTCAGACGTGGCGCAGCCTGCAAAGCGAGCTAGCGCCCGAGGCGCTTGAAGCTGCCGAGCAACTATTGGCGGGCATTGAGCGATTTTGCGTTGGCGTCGGCTGCCGGCATCGGTCGATCATCAATTATTTCGGTCAGGAGCCGCCGGCCGAAGCGTGCGGCGCTTGCGACGTCTGCCTGGGGGAACTCGATTACGTGGCCGATGCGCTCGTCATTGCGCAAAAGATATTGTCGTGCGTGTTGCGGCTGAACGAG
>DASZPI010000154.1:0-1514 GCA_035550355.1 Pirellulales bacterium | reverse complement strand
CTACCGACGTAGTATCTACTAGTAACATAGTGAAATCAATGTTTTTGTTTGAGCCGGTTTGGAAAAGTGCTTTGATGGCTCGGCGTCCTCTCAGGCGTGCTCGGCAGTCGGGGATGAAGGTCGTGACGTAGTTTGGCACGCCACGTACCCCATCCGAAAAAGGGGACCCTGGCGGCGCGAACGGTCGAGCGTTTAAACTGAGACAGTCGGGGGGCCGCCCCGGTCTCACGAACAAATCCCCAGCCCAGAATCGCATGGAAGCGCTGCTCGCCATTCTCCGCAAGTACTGGGGCTACGACTCGTTCCGCCCGCTGCAGGGGGCGGCGATGAGCGCCGTCGTTGCCGGACGCGACTCGGTGGTGGTCCTGCCGACGGGGGGCGGAAAGTCACTCTGCTTTCAGGCCCCCGCGTTGCACTTGCCTGGCCTGGCCCTGGTGGTGTCTCCCCTGATTTCGCTGATGAAGGATCAGGTCGACACGCTGGTCGATTGCGGCGTGCCGGCCGCCTGCGTCAACAGCACGCTCACGCCCGCCGAGCGCCGCGCCGTGGCCGACCAGGTGCGCTTCGGCCGCTTGAAGCTCTTATATCTCTCGCCCGAGCGGCTGATGACCGAGCAGACGCTGGGTTTTTTACAGAACGTCGACGTGTCGTTCATCGCCATCGACGAAGCGCATTGCATCAGCGACTGGGGGCATGATTTCCGGCCGGAGTATCGAAGCCTTCGGCAGTTGAAGGAAATCTTCCCGGGCATTGCCCTGCACGCGTATACGGCCACGGCGACCGAGCGCGTGCGTACGGATATCGCCGCACAGCTAGGACTCGACGAGCCCGAGATCCTGGTCGGCTCATTCGATCGTCCCAACCTGGTGTACCGCGTCGCGCGACGCACCGACCGGTTGCGGCAGATTCGCGAGGTGATCGACCGCCATCGCGACGAGTCGGGCGTTATCTATTGCATCCGCCGGACGGACGTCGAAAGCCTGTGCGCCGAGCTGGTTGCCCTGGGCCATCAGGCATTGCCGTATCATGCGGGGATGGCGGATGAGGATCGCCGCGCGAACCAGGACGCCTTTATCAACGACCGGGCCAAGATCATCGTGGCCACGGTCGCGTTCGGTATGGGCATCGACAAATCGGACGTGCGTTTCGTGATCCACGCCGCCGCGCCGAAATCGCTGGAAAATTATCAACAGGAAAGTGGTCGTGCCGGCCGCGACGGCCTGGAGGCCGAATGCTGCCTGTTCTATTCCGGCGCAGATTTCCAGACGTGGCGCAGCCTGCAAAGCGAGCTAGCGCCCGAGGCGCTTGAAGCTGCCGAGCAATTATTGGAGGGCATCGAGCGATTTTGCGTTGGCGTCGGCTGCCGGCATCGCTCGATCATCAATTATTTCGGTCAGGAGCCGCCGGCCGAAGCGTGCGGCGCTTGCGACGTCTGCCTGGGGGAACTCGATTACGTGGCCGATGCGCTCGTCATTGCGCAAAAGATATTGTCGTGCGTGTTGCGGCTGAACGAG
>DASZPI010000153.1:0-9531 GCA_035550355.1 Pirellulales bacterium | reverse complement strand
AAGTCAGGGGCCGCACCGGGGCAAAGGCGATCGACCACGGCTCGCGCGATTCACCCTCCGGCGGCTCGGGGACCGCGCCAAACAATTCGAGTGAGAAACGATCGATCGCCGGCTGATCGAGCAGCCGACCTGAAAGCAGATTCTCAGCCGTGTTATTGACCAGCGACTCGTGCATCCGCACCAGCACGTCCGCGGGTCGCTGTGCGTCGGGCACCGGAGTCGGCGCGCCCAGTTCTGCGTCGCCCGTTTGTAGGCCAACCACGTTCAGATAGTCGGTCGTGGTACTGAAGTGCATCGATTGCGGATAGGCATCGACCCGCATCAGGGGATTACGAATCTTTCGCAAAAAGCGCTCATTCGCCCGCGCCAACATCGGCTCAGCCTGCTCGTCGACTTTGGTTCGGAATATCCGTCGAGCATGGTCTTCGGCAAGGCGTGTTCCCCGGGCTGCTTCGGCCGGCGCTCGCTTGGCCGCGATCTTTTTCACCAATCGATCGACAACGCCCTGCTTCGTCGAACCGAACCCCGTGATCCGTGAATTCGTATGCACCTCAACTTCGGCCGGAAGCGCTGAGAGACCGTCGGGCGTGGCGACGAGCAACTTGCGTGCGGCCAACTCAGAGTCGCCCACACTGTAGATCAACGCCGGACCATTCTGCCCGACCGTTTGGGCATGGTTCATGGCGCGAATATTCGTGGCGATCAGCGCCCGATTCGGATCCGGTACCAGGTGCGCCTCGGCGTAGCCAATCGTCCTGCCGGTTCCGCGAATCCGCGTTCCAAGAATGAAATCGTTCAGTGGCGCGGTCTCGTCAATCGGCCGCGAAACGCCCGTCCAGACAAACCGATCAGATGCGTGAAACGTGATGTTCGAAAACGATAATCGTTTGCGCAGCAGGCTCAGCACCTTCGGCGCACGTCCGCCGCGCTGAAGCTCGGCGGCCGAGTCGGCAAGTTTGCGAAGTTGGGGTGGCGCGGGGTTCTGTACTGCCGCGGCAATTGTTTCGAGGTGCTCGCGGTAGGTCGCCTCGTTCACATTCATCCATTCGATACACCCCAGATAAGCATCGAGCGCGCGTCGTAGGTCGACAAACGGCTTCAGCTCGAGCCCCGGGTACGCCGAGTGAAGCCGGGCGTGTACTGCGGCCAACGCAGCCGGATTCGGTTCGGCCGCGAGATCGACCTGACGTTCGAGCTGTGGCCAACCGAGAAACGTTCTCCAGCCCGAACCATTCGGGCCTTGAAGGTATCGGTCGAGCTGGGCGACCGCAGCGACAAACTCGTCGCGGCTGGCGCGGAGTCCCTGGGCCCCAGTCGCGGCAAATTGCTTCTTTGCTTCATCGACCGCGGCGACGATTTCAGCCTTCGACTCCGACGTCATCAGCCCCACAGACGGCTGATTTTTCGCATTTTTTTCGTCGGCGGCATCAGACACCGCATAAGTTGCTATAAACGCACAGCTTGCGATGACTATTCGCAAAACTGATTGCCGATCGACCGATCGCTTGACCAGGCCGGCGGCCAAAGCGCCAAGTTTTGACCTCATAGTTGTTTACATTCCCCTGGTGCCATGCGATCTGCGTGCGATTTGAAGGCGCTGCGATGCGGGCCAAGTCGCGGCCCGCGCCAATCGGCGGGTTGATTTACCCCAACACGGCTGTTAAACCCGAGGCTCCTTTGAAGTCCCGGGGGTCGGCAAGGAAAGGCCGCCGACCACATCTGGTTCTCACGGATGAGCATCATTGTAGTTGAACGACCGAGCTTGTGTATGACTGCCGACGAACGAATTCGTCGTCGGTCATAGTGCTCGTCAGCGAACACGTTGATGCCTTCGGCGTCGAGTCGGCTTCCGCCGCATTGCCGATTGCAACCTGCTTGTTCGCGACCAAGCTCGCGTCGCGGAGGAATCCATGCATTGTTGGTTCGGCAACATCGTCGTCGGTACCGTCATCGGGTTTGCCGCATTGGTTGCGGACCAGGCCTACGGTAATCCCATCTCATCGGACGCTGATTCGCTCGTCGCCGACGCTCCGATCCCGCATTGGATGGATGACTATGGTCAGGCAATGCGGACCGCCGAGGCGACCGACAGCATGTTGCTGGTGTTTTTCAAGGGCGAAGGCAAGAACCCGTATCGCGAGTACTTCGAGTATCAAGCCGCCAACGACCCCGATATCCGACGCAAGCTTGCCGAGTATGTGCTCGTGCAGGTTCCGAAGGACGCCAAGATCGTCAGCCAGGGCCAAGACGTGCCGCTGCTAGGCCACGGCGCCTTTTCCGAGCTCGCCGGCCGCGAAGGGCTAGCAATCATAGACCTCGCCAATCGCGACAAAGACTACTATGGCCACGTTGTAAGCGTCTTTCCGCTTGTTCCGGGGCGGTACTATCGCTATCAGCCCAATCACCTGCGGGTCATGCTCGATCTGCCGTCAGGCACACTAACCCAACGCACCATGATCTTCGCGGTCCGGATTCACCCCGAAGCCCCCGCCAGCACCAATGGCGAGCTCGATACCGTGTTGATCGACGAAGCGAATTCGCATTCGGCCTACCAGGCTCAAATCCGTGTACAGGGGCACCACCGATGGGGGGAACGCTTCCAGCGCCTGCTCGGCCGTCTGCCGCGCGGCTTGCACGCGCAGGAGGTGGTGGCCGAGAGCTGGCCGCACGAGGACGTGGTCGACGCTGCGGTTGATTGCGTTGATTGCTGGCGGCAATCTTCAGGTCATTGGTCGGCAGTGCGTGCCCCGCAGCCGCGATTCGGGTATGATATGCGGCGTGGCTCGAATGGCATCTGGTACGCCACGGGACTATTTGGAAACAATCACTAGTCGCCGCGCAGGCGGCGAGAACCGGCCAGCGCCAGCCTCCGCTCGATAAGCCCGCTTCGTGCGAGTGAATCGGCGGAGGCTTTTTTTATGCGCCACGATACGCCTGCAGGGCCGCTTCATAAACGCGGCGCAAGGGTACGCGATGTTCGAGCGCAATGCGACGACACGATTCGTACTCGGGCGAGAAGCTCGCCTCCGAATCGCTCGACCAAGCCAGTTTTCCCTCGACGGCGCCCCAGGGTGTCTCGACCGTGTGCGTCATGCGCCGAAGGATCTGCCGTTGGACGGGCCAACGTCGCACGCCCAACGTGCCGGTCTCTTCGAACAGGATTTGTTGCATCGCTTCCGTCTGGTCGGCATTGCAAAGAACGGTCAATCGAACGCCGGGGCGGTTTTTCTTCATCTGAATCGCCGCCGTTGTCACATCAAGCGCCCCGGCCGACCAAAGGCGATCGACAGCGTAGCCGATTACCTCGGCCGAGATGTCGTCCAGGTTCGTTTCAATCGTCCAGACTTGGCCGGTTTCGCTCGAATCGCCAGTTTCACCAACGACGAGCCGCAGGATATTCGGCTGCTCGGTCAGTTCACGAGTGCCCGCGCCATAGCCAATGCGCGCGATGTTCATCGCCGGAAGAGGACCGAATCGCTGCGCGATGGTTCCGATAATAGCGGCTCCGGTCGGAGTGGTTAGCTCGGCCTCTACATTCGAAGCCGCGATCGGGATTCCCGTCAGCAGTTCCGCGGTGGCGGGGGCCGGGATGCTGCAACGGCCATGGGCGATCTCGATCGTCCCGTGCCCGGTGGGAATCGGCGAGGCGACGACCGCCTCGACTCCGAGCAGATCGAAACCGATCGCCGCGCCCACGATGTCGGCGATCGAATCGACCGCGCCAACCTCGTGAAAGTGCACCTTGCGAATCGTGGTTCCGTGTACCTTGGCCTCGGCCTCGCCAAGTCGGGTGAAGATTCGCTTGGCAAGTTCTTTTTGATTGGGCGTGAGTCGGCTGGCATCGATCATGTCGGTGATATGGTGCAGATGTCGATGCGCGTGCTCCGGTTCGTGCTCGACCGTGACGTACGTGGCTCGAAAGCCATGCCGCTTCGCTTCGCTGGCAACCAGCTTTGCTTGCAAGCCGAGCGACGCGATCCCCTCGTTCAACGCCTCGACCGGCACCCCGGCGTCGACGAGGCTCGCCACGGTCATGTCGCCGCTGATACCACTGGGGCAGTCGAAGTACGCGATCTTCAAGGGGCACCGCCGATCTACAGAATGAAGGAGCGATTGCGAGGCTGGATTCTATGCTGCTCGCCGGCCACGCGCAAGGCGGCGATCTGCATTGACCACGGTTGGCGGCGTCGGTACAGTGCCGCCCCCGAATTCGATTGCGCCGCTCGCTCGGAACCGCGCCCATGGGTTTGAATCTCCGCGAGACGCCCGCCAAGCGCCCTGCTACCCGCTATGGCACGCTACCGCCGCGGATGCGCGTGCTGTATATCACCACGTACCATCGCACGGGAGGCTGGTTAGCCGAGGCCTTTGCGACCGATAGCGCTGTCGAGGTGCTGCTGGAGGAGGCCGTCGGGCTACGGGCCGGCATGTCGCGTCTGCGCGACGAGGCATTCGACGCGGTGCTGGTCAGTCACGAACCGGGCGAGCTCGACGCTCTCGAGTTGCTCGAAGGCTTGCGTGCCGGCGGATCGGAAGAGCCGTTCATCATCTTGGGCCATCAAAGCGAGCAGGAGCTGGCCCCGTTGTGCTACGAAGTCGGAGGCGACGCGTTTGTCTGTGTCGACACCTGCACGACGCGCTCGCTGATCTGGACCGTCGCCCGGGCCGTCGAACGCCATCATTTGCAGCAGGAAAACCGCCGCCTGGGCCAGGCCGAGCAACATCGGTTGCGGCTGGAACACGACGAGGCGCAGCGCCTGCTCACCGAGCAGCGCACGATGACGTCGCGACTTGCCGATCGTTACGATCCAGACGCCGGTCGCCGCGACAAGGTCAATGCCAGCGAGGTGCCCGAGAACCAAGTGCTCAGCTTGTTGCCCGAGAAGCTGGTTGACCACTACCGCGAGCTGTTGCGGACGTACGTCATCATGGGCTCGGGCAACCTGGTCGATGAGATGGCGGCCGTGGCTGAACTGCTGGCAAGCGTTGGCGTGACGGCGACCGAGGCCATGCAATTGCATCTGCACGCCTTGTCCGACCTGGTGCGCGGGCTTGGTTCACGCAGCGCACGCCATGTAATGACCCGTGCCGATCTGCTGGTGCTCGAGCTGGTAATGCATTTGACCGAGGGCTACCGCCAGCGTTGGCACCAGCGCTGTTGCCCTGCAGTTCAGCTGCTGCTACCCGGCTTTGTTGGCAGCGGCGCATGATGTAAAAAGCGATCTAGGCTCTGCGGCGGGATTGTGGTACGTACACCACCCCTCATTGTCCCCGCGGAGTGCTTCTAACATGAAGCGTCGTTTTGCGCGCCAGGTTTCGGCGACCTTGATTGCCGTTTCCAGCCTTTTTTCGATCGTACGGGCCCAAGTACCAGCGGGAGATCCGTTCCCGGCACGTCCGGGCTGGCCGGCCAAATCGCCCGCCGGCTACGCGCCAGGCTCGACCCGCCGCATGCCTCCGTCGAATCGCCCGCAGCCAGCGGTTGCCACCGCACCCGCGCCTACCGAACCGAGCCCGTTCCAGGCTCCCGCGAATCCCGCTGCCTTACCCCCGACTCGCGAGGCGCCCGCCTCGCGGTACGCTTCGAACATCGACGAATCGTTCGAACTGCCGACGAAAACTGCCAACGCCGTCGGCGCCCACGATCACGGCCGCCCCGGTCCGGCCCAACTCGAAGGACCACAATCGCCGGCATTGATCATCGAGAAGGTCGCGCCCACCGAGGTGCAAGTCGGCAAAACCGCAACCATCGAGATCCACGTCCGCAACACGGGCGTTGCCGCGGCTGAGCAAGTCACGGTGCACGACCATGTCCCGCACGGTGCGCAGCTGGTTGAAACTCGTCCGCGCGCCGAACGTGGCGTCTCGGGCGAACTTGTGTGGCGCGTCGGCCTGATCAAGCCGGGCGAAGACCTAGTGCTGTATGTCGATCTGATGCCGATGACCGAAGGTGAGCTGGGCAGCGTTGCGACCGTACAGTTTGCAGCTTCGGCAAGTTCGCGCAGTCGCTCGACTCGCCCGGCCCTGTCGGTCGACGTGGCTGCGCCGGAAGAAGTGCTGATCGGCGAGACGGCGAAACTCAAGATCACCATCTCGAATCCCGGCACCGGAGTTGCCACGGGCGTAGTATTGGTCAATCAAGTGCCCAAGACGCTGGAACACGAGGCCGGCGACGAGATCGAATACGAAGTTGGCTCCCTGGCGCCGGGCGAATCGCGCACCTTGGAATTGACCATGCGGGCCGTCAGGGCTGGCGCGTCGGCCAATGTGTTGGTCGCTCGTGCCGACGGGCAGTTGCAGGCTGATTGTCAGACGGCAATGAACGTCGTCGCACCGGCCCTTGAGGTGGCGCTGCAGGGCTCGCGCAAACGCTTCCTCGATCGACAAGCCACCTACACCGTGACGGTCGCAAACCCTGGGACCGCTGCAGCCCAAGAGGTCGAGCTGGTTGCGTATCTGCCGCCGGGGCTTGAATTCGTCGACGCGAACAACCAAGGACAGTTCGATCGGCGCACGCGCGCCGTGCACTGGTCACTGGAAGAACTCCCAGCGCGCGAGCAAGGCTCGGTGTCGCTGACCGTACTCCCGATCGAGGCAGGAGCCCAGCCGGTGAAAATCTCGGGCACGGCCCAGCGCGGGCTAGCGGTCGAAAAGCCCGAATCGATCGTCGTCGAAGGGGTGTCGGCATTACTGTTCCAGGTGGCTGACGTGGCCGACCCGGTGGAGCTCGGCGGCGAGACGACGTACGAAATCCGCGTGGTCAACCAGGGATCGAAATCGGCCGCGAATGTGCAAGTGCTGGCGGTACTGCCCGCGGAAATGAAGGTCGTAGGCTGCGACGGGCCCACGCGGTTCGAGGTCGTGGGCAGCCAAGTGCGGTTCCAACCGCTGCCTAGCCTTGCTCCGAAGGCCGACACCACCTACCGGATCCGAGCGCAATGCCAAGCGGCGGGCGATTTGCGTGTGCGCGTACAGCTGACGAGCGACGAAATTCGCGCGCCGATTACCAAGGAAGAAAGCACCCGCGTTTTTGCCGACGAATAGCGGTGGCAAATTCCATTCGCTGGCCTAAATTCGGCTTCATCGTTCGCTTGCGGGGCGGTTGACACTCTCGCTGGCAATCTCTAAGATTGCCGATTCCCTTACGAGCGGCTGGGGTGCGTTGTCGCTTGCGTGGTTGGCGATTGGGAGTGCGACGGTGGCTGGAACGACGAACGAGGTAATTCGTATTCGCATGGAGTCCTACGATCACTCCGTGCTGGATCAAAGCGCCGCGGAGATCGTCGACACAGCGAAGCGCACCGGGTCCGAAGTGCACGGTCCGATACCGCTGCCCACGCGCATTGAGCGATATACGGTGCTCTCCAGTCCGCATGTCGACAAAAAAGCACGTCAGCAGTTCGAGATTCGCACACACAAACGGGTGATCGACATTATCCGCTCGACCGCCAAGACGATTGAAGCGCTGAACAAGCTGAGCTTGCCGGCCGGCGTTGACATCAAAATCAAGGCATCGAGCCGACACTAGAAACGAGAACGAACGGAACCATTCGCCCCCGCCGATTCGCCGGGGGCTAAAGAGTCCATTCTTAACGACGCACCGAATCCCTATGTAACGGAAGCCAGCGGATAAGCTGCGACGGACCGTTCGCACGCTTCCGCTCAGGCAACGGACAACAAGGCACACGGCGATGAAACTTGGATTACTCGGCCGGAAGGTCGGGATGACGCAGATATTTGACGAGACTGGAAAAGTAATTCCGGTCACGGTGATCGAGGCCGGGCCTTGCCATGTCCTTCAGCTCCGCTCTGCCGAGCGCGACGGCTACGAAGCAGTTCAAGTCGGCTTCGGCGATAAGCCTCGCCACTTGGCCAGCCGCGCCCAGCGTGGCCATGTGGCCAAGCTCGACAGCAAACGTTCACGGCGGCTGTCGACGGCGGGTGTCACGGCTGCCGACCGAGCGGATTGCGAACCGCAGCGCTTCGTCCGCGAATTTCGCGGCCCGGTCGGCGAAGTCAAAGTTGGGCAAGTGCTCGACGTGAAGCTGCTGGAAGGGGTCAAGGCTGTTGACATTACCGGCATGAGCAAGGGTCGCGGCACGACGGGCTTGATGAAGCGCCACAACTTCAAAGGCCAACGTGCCACGCACGGCGTGAAAAAGGTGCATCGCCACTCCGGCGGCACCAGCGCCAACACCTTTCCGGCCCGCGTGATGAAGGGCAAGAAAATGGTCGGCCGTTGGGGCGCCGAGCGCAGCACGATGCGCAATGTCGATGTCGTGCGTATCGATGCCGAGCAGAATCTGGTGTTGGTGCGCGGCGCGGTCCCCGGCCCGAACGGCGGGTACATCATTATCCGCGAGACGAACAAGATATAGGAACACACAAGGCCCTAAGGACCATCGTCCCTGGGCTTTTCACGTCATTCGGATCAGGTTCATGGCAAAGCTACCCATCTTCGACCGCACTGGCAAAGAAGTCGGATCGTACGACATCGACCCGACGGCCCTGGCGCCGCGCATCAACAAGCAATTGTTGCACGATGTGGTCGTCATGTATCAGGCGAACCAGCGCCAGGGTACTTTCCGC
The DNA here is from genome assembly GCA_035550355.1 of Pirellulales bacterium. GTDB lineage: Bacteria > Planctomycetota > Planctomycetia > Pirellulales > PNKZ01 > DATAXP01. The sequence continues at coordinate 942 of DASZPI010000153.1, read as the reverse complement.
AGCAAAAGCCGCGGCGAAGTCGCTGGCACGACGAAGAAAATGTACCGCCAAAAAGGCACTGGTAATGCCCGCGCCGGTTCGCGTCGCAGCGGCGTGCGCCGCGGTGGCGGACACATCTTTGCCAAGCGACCGCGGGACTTTTCGTATCGCCTGCCGCGCAAAGCCGTTCAGTTGGCAACGCGAATGGCGATTGCCGCAAAGATTCGTGACGACGAAGTCGTGGTGATCGACGAATTGGCGTTTTCCGCCCCAAAGACCAAAGACATGGCCGCCATCGTGCGGGCGCTGAAGTGCGACGGGGGAACGCTTTTGATCGCGACCGCCGCCCATGACAAGAACGTGTACATGAGCGCTCGCAACATTGCGAATGTCTGCATTTCGCCGGTTTCGGACCTGAATGCCTGGTCGGTGCTCAAGCCGCGCAAGTTGCTCGTGACCCGCGCGGCCCTGGATGTCATTCGTCAGCGAATGCAAGCTCCTAAGAAGGCAACAGCTGCGGCCGCGAGCTAACGGAGATCAAATCATGGCAACCGACACGCCCATCGAATCGACCGCAGAGCCGCTGTTGGCGCCCCACCAGGTGATCGTGCGCCCGCTGGTTACTGAGAAGGGGATGCACCGCTCGACACGGCACAACGCCTACGCGTTTGAAGTCAATCGCACCGCTACCAAGCACGACGTGCGCCGCGCGGTCGAAGAACTGTTTCACGTGCGTGTGATCGCGGTGCGAACGGTCAATCACAAGGGCAAGCCGCGCCGGTCGCGATTCAGCGCCGGCCGCACAAAGGATTGGAAGAAGGCGATCGTGAAGCTTCACAGCGAGGACCGCATCGATTTCTTCTAATCGTTTACGTTGAACGATCCAATCGAGATTCATCATGGGAATTCGTCGATACAAACCGGTCACCGCAGGACGCCGCGGCGCGAGCGTCAGCGATTTTG
>DASZPI010000152.1:0-3668 GCA_035550355.1 Pirellulales bacterium | reverse complement strand
GAACTGGTCGTGGTCTGTGCAATTCTTGCCGTGCTGGCCGGCCTCGTATTGCCGATGGTCGCCTATGTGCGCCTGCAAGGCGATTATGCCGCCAGTGCGACAAACGCGGCCGACCTGGCCAGGCTGCTGAGATCCGTTCATAGCGCGACAAATCGGTTCGGCCAATACGATTTGCTCGTTGATGAAAGCGGTAGTCTGTTGTCATCGTTGTACACTGCCGACGGTGCGCCGCTGGCTGCCATGCCTGTTCCAAGCAGCTATTCAGCTTCGTTCGTGCTGGCTGGGCTCGATGGCTACTACACGAGCGCGACCACTGGTTCGCCGGTGATCTATCCCAGCGGCACGGCATCGCTTTCGCTCGGCTCGTTGGCGACCAACTCGATTTCTATGGCCGCATTGACCGCGTCCAGCACCAATGCCAACACGCAGGCGATTATCAAGGCCGTCTATCCAAACGTGTCAGGAACCGCTGCGATTCCCAATGGCACGATGCTCATCGCAATGGGAATTGGGCCGCAATGCTCTCTGATCGGCAGGACACTTCCGAGCGCGCCGATCGGGTCCCAGGGGACGGATGATCCCAATTCAATCTACTGCTACTTCATGGCGATATTTGCCATCCACGAATGGACGTCTGGCTCGGCTCCACGTCCGGCGACGCTGGTGGGGGTCGTGGACCATCGGTTCAATACGGCCGATGCCAGCCTGATGGACTTCAAGAACGCGGCGCCGTATTGATTTGGTACGCGTACCTGAAAGCCGCTACGTGCGTTCGAGCGTTTTGAGACGCTCCTTGATTGCGGCCGCTTCCTTGCGCTTTTTCGTGTGCTCGAAGTACGCAGCCTCGTTCGACAGGCTTTTTACCAGCGAATCGAAATCCTTCGCGGCGTCGAACCGGTCTTGCGCCTGGTGCAGCCAGCGCAGGCCTTGCTGCTCTTCGTTGCACATCAGGCAAGCCAGGCCGTAATCGGCCTCGGCCTCGGCGCGACCGGGCCAATCGACCGCTTCGTTCTTCTCGAATGCTTTGGCCAGCAGTTTGTAGCCGGTCATCACCTCGTCGCTTTGTAGTTTCTGCGTGCCCAAACGCGCCAGTGCGGCACACGCGACCGAGCGATCGGAGTGGCTGGATAGTGCAACCAGGATCGCAACCGCGGCCGTGGGTTGCTGCAATCGATTCAAGGCGGTTGCCTGGTCCAATCGCAGACGCGCCTTCGCCGTTTCGCTCACGGCACATGTCTCGGCATGCTTCAACGCGACCAAGGCCGATTGGTTTTCATTGCGGTCAAGATGAGCGCTGCCCACGAGCTTCCAGAGCAGCGATTCCATCTGTGCGGCGGTCTCGGTAGGCGACGTCGCCGAAACCAGCAGGATGTCGCCTTGCTCCGCGCGTCCAACGACGGCCGTGGCGACCGCGTCGGGCCAAGGCATATCGACCGGCCGCAGGTAGGAAGCGCGATCCCAAAATACCGGATCGATCACCGACGGTTGGCGGCCGACGAGTGCGCTGCCGCGCTCGATCGCGCGGCGCCAGGTGTCGGCGGCTTGCTGGGCCTGGCCGATGCGCCGCTGCACGTCGCTGAGCAGCAGCGTGAGCTGTGCCGTCTGGTATGGATCGCTGGCGGCCGCATATTTCAATGCCCGCTCGAGCGCGGCGGCCGATTCCTCGGCGCGGTCGTCGAGCGTCAGCGCGACCGATTGGAGCTGCCAGGCGTCGATCATCAGCATGGTCGACGAGAGCGCTTCGGCCGTGGCGGTCAGCTTGGTCGCGGCGGCTTCGCGCAGTTGGCCGAGCCTGATTTTTTCGAGCACGTCGCGGCGCTGCGCATCGAAAACCTTGTACGCCTCTGGTTTTCGCAGGCGATCATCGATCACTTGCCGCCAACCGTCGGCCGTGAGTCCCATTTGTCGATCGTAGGCATCGGCGATGGCGCGGATTGATGCGCGTTTCAGTTCGCCGTTTTGCGTGGTTCGCAACACCTCGAGCGCGATATCGGGATAGCGCTCGACCCAATGCCGCAACGACGCCAAGCGCTCATCGACGAGCAGCTTGTCGGCGCGGCCGAGGAAATCTTCGCGCGAGATGGTGACTTCCTGCCCTTCGCGCAGCGGCTTGCCGAAGCTGTCGACCTTTACGATCACGGGACCAGCCGCGGCCTTGGCCTTGGCCGAGTCGTCGCCCTTCAGCCAGCGCATGGCCTTCAGCGAGTCGATTGGCGACGAGCAACCGCACGTCAACAATGCGGCGCTGAGGAGCGATGCCTGCATGCGCACGAGGAATGCATGTGCCGATTTCATCTTCAATACACCTTGGGTTCGATGCTGTGAAATCGGAAAATCGTTTGCAATGGATTGTGGGGCGGGTCGGCCGTGAGCACCTCCTGCGGACCGAACGAGCTCATCGTGCCGTAGGCTAACGGCGCTTTGGGATGCACGCTCAGGTCGCGCACCAGGTCGGCATTCAGCGACGCGCTTTCCTGCGGTGTGTTGAAAATGTAGGGCCGAATCATGACGATCGTTTCACTACGAGATTTTCCGGTCCCTTGATTGCGAAACATGATGCCGACGACCGGCAGCTTTCCGATGACAGGCACTTGGGACCGCGTATCGTTGAGCGTTTCTTGAATCAAGCCGCCTAAGGCGACCGTCAGTCCGTCTTTGGCAACGATGGTGCTGCTGACGACGCTCGACTGCACGGTCGTAATCGGCAGGATCAGCGTCGAACCGGTCGCAGTCACCACGGGAATGGTTGCGCCCGAGGCAGTGGTCGAATTCTGCTGTGAGATGCGCAGGGTCACGGTTCGATCGGCATTGATGTTCGGGGTGATGACGAGCCCTTCCCCGATGTTCTCGAGCTGCGTTTGCGGCGCAGGTTGGATGGCGGTGGTCGTGCCCAGCGCCGTGCCGCCCGTTACGCCTGATTGGCCGTAACCCACGACGATCGGAATCTGCTGGCCGATGAAGATGCGACTCGCTTCGTTATTCGCCGTGAGCAGCAGTGGCGAAGCCAGAGCCGTCACGCGGTTCTTCGTTTCGAGCAATTGCAGCCGCGCGCGGAAGTTCTTGCTTACGATTTGGAACGTTGCATTCTGATTCGGAGTCAGGTTCGGAACACCCGGCGCGACCGAGGCCGCAAGGATCGAGTCGCGCGTCAGGCCGGTGGCATCGGCGGCCGGCGGGAGCACGTTGCCGGTGGTAAATCCTCCGGCGTCCAAGACTCCGTCGTCGAACTGATAGTCGAAGATCGAGGTGAAGGTGTCGCCGAGCGTGAGCACGAGCACTTTGACTTCGAGCAGCACCAGCGGCGTGGGCACATCGAGGCGCGCGATCAGGTCGCGGATGTTCGCCATGCTTTGCGTGTCGGCGGTGCGCACGACAATCTGATTGTTGCGTGGCAGCACCGACAGGAAGATCTGAGTGCGACGGCTTTCGAGCAGCGAGTTGATCACGTCCTCGCTGGTTTCGCCGGTCGAGATCTTGGCTTCTTCCAGCGCCTGGATTTGCTCAGCGGTCAGTCCTTCGATCCGCTGTGGCATTTGTGACTGGGGGAACAGCTGTTGTTGTGTTCCGCCGAGCCCGCCGAATCCGCCGCCGCCGAAACCGCCAAGGCCACCACCGCCAAGGCCACCACCGCCAAATCCGCCACCGCCAAATCCGCCACCGCCAAATCC
>DASZPI010000151.1:0-3497 GCA_035550355.1 Pirellulales bacterium | reverse complement strand
TGTAGGTACCATCGATCCGGTCATTTTCAGACGTCTCCAATTCTTCGAGATGCCCCAAGGCAGCGAGCGGCGCGACATCCCCGTCGTTGTAGAGACCACCGCAAATCGTCAACTTTGTCACGCTGTGCAAGCGCGATATCGCTTTCAACTCGTCGCGACTAATTCGTGGCGAGGGCGGTTTTTCAGGCAGACTGTTGTTCAGGCCGTGTGCGCCGCAATCACGGTGTATCGTTCAGATGGGCGAGACTGGCCGCATGCTTGCGAATAAACTCGGCTAGTTTCTTTTCGCGCAAGTTGTCGTAGCCGTCGCTCCAAAGCTTTCTGTTAATAGCCTCACGAGCCGATCGGTTCGCCGCGTCGTATTGCCGCCAGCGCTGTTCCGTGTCGTGCGGCACAATGCCCCCCGGGAACAGGCTGAACGCCTCTTGGAATGCCTCATAAGAACGAACCAAGCCGGCTTCCTTACACGCTTTGGCGGCCACGTGATAATCGGGGTCTCCATCGATTTCGCCAGCGAACAGGTACTCGAAGCCACCATTATCAATTATGCCTGTCAGATGCCATACCAGCATGATCACGCGCTCGACAGGCGAATACGCCGACGCATCGACCCAGTTGTGATACCGGTCGCTGATTTTCGAAAAAGTGCCGTTCACAAGATCCCAATCGTTGGCCTTGGCTAGCAAAACCTCGAAGGGAACATCACTTTCGTAACGCGGACCGCGCTTCCGCTCCTCATCATGGTCCTCGTGTTCATAGCGGTCGCGCTCGTAATCAGCAACGAGGCAGCGCGGCATCTCATCTCGCAATCGCTGAAGACCAGTCTCGCTTAGGCACGCATGTCGAAAGCTCAAATCCTCGAGCGCGGCGCATCGCAGCAATGCCGGAATGACGTCGTCGGAAAGCACGCGCGTTTCTACATGCAGGGACTTCAACTGAGGAAGCTCTGCCGCGACAGACACTCCAACATCGGTGATATGCTCGGAGATTACTCCCAACGTTTGCAGATGCTTTAGCGCGCTCAGGTGACGTAAGCCGACATCGGTAAACGGGCCTTCCAAGTACAAAGTTTCCAGGCCCGATAATTGCGCGATGCAAGCGAGTCCCTCATCCGTGACGCCATTCTCGCATGTTAGCTTTCGCAAGCGACTCAGCTTCGACCAGTGTCGCGCGAACGTGCCCGACACCGTTGTGACGTTGTTCAGCGACATCCGCTCAAGCTTGACCAGCGCAGCAAGCGGTGCCAGATCATCGTCGCCAAATCTTCCTCTATCGATGCTCAGTTCGACGAGATTGCGACATTTTGCGAGGTAAACAAAAGCGGAGGTGCCAAGTTGTTCAAGTTTGAAATACGCTTCGCCGAGCCGCTTCATGCCTGAGAGGCCAACGAATCCTTCGCCGGTTACCCGCGGACTTTCCAGAGTCAGCTTTCTGAGTTTGACAAGCGGCCGCAAATGCTGAAGCCCCGCGTCGGTCAGATTAGGTGAATCGAGCTGTAATTCGCGCACATCCACCAAACAGCAGATGCGCGAGGCAATTTCATCGGCGCTGACCTCACCTTCGTCGTAGTGCGAAACGGCCACAACCCGCTCTTTTTTGTCAAACCAATACGATACGTCATGGTTTTGTAGATATCTTAGCGCCACCACGACTCGGTTGCTGCCCTCAGGTTCGGTCATTTCGGCAACCACCCTCTATCGCAATGCGGTGCGTTATTCGCTTGGCAATCCGGTTTTCGCGTCAATCCAAACGCCATTTCTTTTGAACCTATGATATCTCGTGGGGTCGTTGATTCCAGGCGCCACTATGTTTGTGACGCCGTCGACCACGCCGAGCGCGGCCGGAAATACCATTTGCTCAATGACGTCTGCGGCGATGGCGTCGCGCGCGACCTCATTGGCCGCTCCCCAAGCTCCAGTACCCGTATGTCCTTGACCGGCCCAGCCGCGCTTCGCGGCAGTCGCGGCGCTGAGGAACATCAATGTGGGAAGTACTCGCTTGGCCGTCGCCATGAGCGCTTTCTTTCCACCCTTGATTATCGTTTGCGCGACGGCGTGTGCTTGCGGGGACAAAGCTTGAGCTTCGCCATTGACAACTAGCTTTGCAATCACCTTCAACTCAGGGCCTGTCAGATTCTCATTGAGTTCCGCCGCACGCGCCGCAACGACGATACTTTGTTTGAAGCCGGTGCGCCATTTGAGTGCCGTGGCGACGGCATCTTTGTGTTTCCGCAAGAGACCTAAAAGCCTTCGGTCCTTAGTTTCACCAGTTGCTAGCCAAGATTGAAATATGCGGGCACCCTTTTCGTCGAGCGGTCCGCCGTTCTGGGTAATCCAGTCGTCAAGTAACTCCTGCACAGCAGTACTGTACTGATTGTGCTTGACCCCGTTCCATGGGTCGTTGCCATGAAAGTAGTGCTCAATCCCCTCGGTACCGAGAGAAAAAATCTTCTTTGCCCCTTCTGTCATTCTGTGCGAGAGATTCTTGATCACCAGCCGAGGTACCCAGTGATGGCCACCGGGGCTCGATGCTGTTAGATGTGCCACGCCTCCTTGCGAGGGCGAGAACTCTGCGGTCTTTGCTTGTATCTCTCCATCGTTTTGATCTCCTCTCTGCGATGGTGACCCACTAGAGGTTCCCCCACCACTCGTCCACTGGCCTCCGCCTGGCTGGCCCGCCGGAACACGTGGATGTTTGGCCGGGTCCCAGCCGGCCTCGTAGATTGCCGGGCCATCGTGGCGGGTGATCGAGTCGACGAATGTCTGCACTTCTTCGCTCGTCATCGGGCGTTCGCCATTTGGCCATGCCGGCCTGGTAATCGCTTCGACGAACTCCTGCGTCGCGCCGCTGGTTGACGACGGTCCACGATGGGGCCAGTCGGGCACAGTGATGGACCGAACAAAGTTGTCGATCTCTTGTTGGTGAGCGGCTTCGGCGCCGGCACGTTCGCGGCGGCGTTTCTCTTCGCGCCACTCGGGCGAAATCGCGGCCAGGAATTCCAACTGCTCGCCACTGATGGGACCATCCATTCGAGAATCTTTGCGACGCATGGCAATCTCCTCGTTCCAGCGAAGGACTCAGAATCGGCAGGCCGACAGGACCGCCGCGCGAAGGTGCGAGCGCACCGATGAGGAAGCGCTGCAGCGCACTCTGCCCGAACGTAGCTCAAAAGCGATCGTTCGCCCATTGGCCGATTCGGCCAGTTGACAGCGAGCGCGGTGTGCTCGTCGTGCTCGACTGATGAACGGCGCTTGCCCGGCGCCGCGCCACACCTTTCAGCGAGCAATGCTGCAGCAGTGGCACCGCCGCCGAAAAGTGCCGCATTGGCCTATCCGGCTTGCGTTTGGTTGCAGCGCTCGGCACGAAAGATCCCTTGCTCGCGCTGCGGGCTAGTGGTCGGTCGTTCGCCAACAGCCGGCGCGTTCAACGACTTACTCTTGTTTCCTCTCAGGCTCAAAGGGACCGCCACCTCCCCTTTGCCCTCCGCTAGCACCAAT
>DASZPI010000150.1:0-3580 GCA_035550355.1 Pirellulales bacterium | reverse complement strand
CTTCTGGTTCGAACTCGTCGACGTCCTCGTCTTCGTCGACGTCAAGATTCTCCTCGGCGTTCAATTCTTCCTCGAATTGACGCATGTCGGTGTCGTCCTGCTCATAGTCTAAGTCGAATTCCTCGTCGAATTCGTCGATTTCCAACTCTTCGGCCGACGACTCGTCGTGCTCGCGTTCATCTTCGGCCCGAACGGTGGTCGAACGCCGCGATCGGCCGGCGTCGGTGGATGGCTGCTGGGAAGTCATCGGCGGAACGTTTAGTTTCTTCGTCATCAGTGGGCTGTCATCATGCGTGACCATCAAACAATCTTACCCGGTTGGTATCGAACAGGTCTACCGCTGTCAAGCAAACGCGTTTCGGGGCTTGACATTGGCCGATCGAATGTCATCGTCGCGCAGCGCATCTGCTTGCAGCGCAGTGGCGTCGGCGACTACGATTGGCCATGCACGGTTCCCGTCGCCTTTGAGGAGAGCGCATGAGTTCGGAACAGATGACCGCCGCGCAAGAACGCAAGGCCGAGCTGCGCGCCCAGGCGCATGCCGCGCGAAATGCTCAGGAAAACAAAGACGCTTTGAGCGCGGCGATCTGCGAAAAGTTCGTTGCCTTGCCCGAGTATGCCGCTGCCGGCACGGTGATGTTTTACGTCGACGTGCGCGCGGAAGTGCGCACCCGGCACGCCTTGCCGAACGTGCTGGGTCAAGGCAAGCGGATTATCGTTCCCTGGTGCAACGCTGCCGGCGAGCTCGAGTTGTTCCACCTGGAAAACATGGATGAGCTGGCCGTTGGCATGTATAAGATCCTCGAGCCGCGGGAAGATTTGCGGTTGCTGCCGCAGAAGCAGGTCGGGATTGCCGAGCTCGACCTGGTGATGGTGCCCGGCGTGGCGTTCGATCGCCGCGGCGCCCGCATGGGACACGGCAAAGGGTACTACGACAAGCTGCTCGAAAATGCCCGCTCCGACACGCCGCTGGTGGCGCTGGCGTTCGAGTGCCAGTTGTTCCCCGAGATTCCGACGCAGGATCATGACGTGTTCATGGACAAGATCATCACCGAGTCGGCCATCTACGAAGGCCAAGGACGCTAAACCGCCCCATGCCTGCCGACCGCCGCGCCGAAGTTGAGGACACATACGCCGAGGCATTTCGCAGCATTTACGCCGAGATTCTGGTCACGGCGCGCGACCGGCACTGGCTCGATTGCGCTGTTGCCGCGGCCACGGGCAACGCGTCGAGCACCATTCTTTGCGATTGCGAGGCGGGGCTCGATCGGTATGTCGGCCCCGGCAGCGATTCGGATGAGGCGACGCCCGACGGCCGCCCCGGAGCGATTCTGCAGTTCCATGTGCCCCGCTTTCGCGGCGATCGCGTGCAGGCGCTCGAGCGCAGCCTGCTGGTGCGCATCAGCCAAAACATTCTTACCTGCCCGACGACCGCCTGCTTCAATCGCATCGATTCGGACCCGTACTTCAAGCTCGGTCGCAAGATTGCGTTCTTCGGCGACGGCTACCAGCGGCGCGCCGTGCGCTTCGATCGCAAGGTCTGGGTGATTCCGATCCTCAGCGGCGAGTTCGTGCTCGATCGTCGCTTTGGATTTCGCGATGGCTTGATGGGGGGCAACCTGTGGTTCCTGGGGCGTGACCTCGATTCGGCACTCGCCGCCGCCGAGCGTGCGCTGCCGGCGGTCGCCGCCTCGCCCGGCGTGATCATGCCGTTTCCTGGCGGCGTGGCCAGCAGCGGCAGCAAGGCCGGCAGTCGTTACAAGTTCTCCATCGCCAGCACGTACCACAACTACTGCCCGACGCTGCGCGACGAACTCGGCGCCGATTCGCGTCTGCCCGCGGGCGTGGGCTCGATCATGGAAATCATCATCAACGGTCGCGACCTGGCGTCGATCGTGCGCGCCACGCAGGCGGCGATTGCGGCGAGCGTCGACACGCCCGGGCTCGTGAAAATCTCCGCGGGCAATTACAACGGCCGGCTCGGCAAGAGCTTCATCTATTTGCATCCCGAGCGTCAGCCGGCGTGACGATGACCGGTTTCGATCTGTCACGATTGCTGGCCACGCCGATCGTCGATCGTGTCGAGTACCAGCCCGTGCTGCCGAGCACCAACGATCGGGCTCGCGAGTTCGCTAGCCACACGCCCGCCGGGACCACGCTGCTGGTGGTGGCCGACGAACAGACCGCTGGCCGCGGACGCGGCAGCAATCGTTGGTGGACCGGACCGGGAAGCATCGCCTTCAGCTTGCTGGTCGATCTCGAGCGCCGCGGCATCGAGCGCCGTTGGACCGCGATGATCGCGCTGGCCACGGCAATTGCGGTGGTCGAAGCGGTGCGCCCGCGGCTGCCAATCGGCCGCATCGGCTTGCATTGGCCCAACGACGTGTTCGTCGATCATCGCAAGCTCGCCGGCGTGCTGGTCGAAGCGCTTCCCGACGGCCGGTACATCGTGGGTCTGGGGGTGAACGTAAACAACTCGGCATGCCAGGCGCCGGCGGAGTTGGCCGACATGGTGACCAGTGTCGCCGATCTGACCGGCGCGCCTTGCGATCGAACCGAACTGCTCGCGTCGATTCTCGAAGAGCTGGGCGTAACGCTCGACGTGCTCGCGCGTGACCCGCACGAGTTAGGTCGTTATGCCGACCGTTGTTGCCTGCAGCATGGACATGCACTGACCGTGTCGCTGGCGGGCCAAGAGCATCGCGGCCGCTGCCTGGGAATTGCCGAGGACGGCGCCTTGTTGCTCGACTGCGACGGCCGGCCCGAGCGGTTCTACTCGGGCGTGCTGTTGAAACCGTAGCGCGGAATCAGCAGATCTACCGCATTGCGGCGACGCAGATTTCCTGGCGGTTGTGCTGCAACTGCCGAGCACGCACGTTGGGAAACCCCCACGATCGCACGCGCGCCACGTACTTCGGCGCCTCGGCGGCCAACGACCATTCCAGCAGCTTCAGCGTCAGCAACATGCCCCGGATTTGCACGCGCGGATGGGTGACGATCGCCTCGACCGCTTCGAGCGTGTACTCGGGCGCGACGTTCATGTCGGCGGTCAACCACTGGGTGCGCGCGAACTCGCGGCGCGGCACCTCGGCGCTGCGCTTGCGAAGGTGTTGGAACCGCGGATGCGCGGCAACGCGCTCGTCCACCACGGCCGGATCGACACCGATCACCTCGAGCCCGCGTTCGAGCAACGCCTGGCACGAGCCGCCGGGGGCGCAGCCCAATTCGACCACTTGCTGACCGCGGCGCACCGGCAGCCCCGACCAACGCAGCGCCTCGTCCATCTTTAGCCAGGCCCGGCTCACGGCATCGGTCGGCAGCGGCGTGTCGCGCATGCCACCCGGCCAGCGCGATGTCCCTGAGCGCGTGCGATGGTAGCCCACGAACCATTCGTTTTCGCTCACCACCACCACGTCGAGCACCAACTGCGAACTCGGAGTAGGCAACTCGTCGGACAAGTCCCCGGAAGCGGCGGCTCGAATGGCTGCTTCCGCGGCGCGCGAGGCGTCGGTGAAGCCCGGTTCGTAACCACGCTCGCCGGCCGGATGCGCATCGCGTGGCCACACATGCAGGTGCCGGA